>JAYSTT010000256.1:0-8924 GCA_043719495.1 Ferruginibacter sp.
ATGTAACTGCCAATGATTACTGGCACTACCATTACAGGTTTGATGAACTTACTGCTTTTAAAAAGAAAAATCTGGGAAAACAAATGATTGATAATATGCTGATCAATTCGGTAATACCCGTTTTATTTGCATATGGCTTGTTTCATAAAGAAAACAGGTATAAAGACAAAGCATTGCAGTGGCTACAGGAAATTACTGCTGAAAATAATGTTATTACCAGGCGATTTACTGCATTAGGAATTGACAATAAAAATGCCTTCGATTCTCAATCGCTCATTCAATTAAAAAATGACTACTGCAGTAAAAAGAAATGCCTTGATTGCGCTATTGGTAGTGCATTGCTAAAAAAAGCCCCTTAAGTATTTTCTACCAAATTGGTAAAAAAAAAGGCCACAGTTATGGAGATTTACCAGTGATACTCAATATTCACAATCAAATCGGGGTGCAGGCTTTTTGCCACCGGGCAATTATTACCCACTCTTTCTAAAATAGTTTTGTCTTTTTCCTCCAGGTTTAATGTGGGAGGGAAATTTAAAATCACCTCCACTTTTCCAATCCTTCTTGGGTCGGCAATCATGTGTTTGGTAACATCAATTGCTGTTCCGGTTAAATCAATAGTCATATCAGTAGCCTTTATAGCCATTGTGGTAACTATGCAGGTAGCCAATGCCACACAAAGTGAATCAGTTGGGCTAAAACGTTCGCCTTTGCCACGATTGTCGGTTGGAGCATCAGTTTCAATCACAGTGCCACTTTGCAGGTGAGTACATTGACAGCGCAAAGCACCTTTATATATAACGGAGGCAGTCATAATATTATTAATTTAGTTTTTGTTAAATGCAGCGGTTATTTTATCAAAAGTATCATCTTTACCAACTACAACCTATTTTTGTATAAATTTACGTACGTAATAAATACACATGAAAAAAATACTATTCGTCCTGGCAGCATTATCTTTTTCGTTTGGAGTACTTGCGCAGGAAAAACCCAATGCTAAAAAAGCTAAAAAAGAGGAAAAGCGTAAACGTATTGATGCATTAATAAAGCAGGAAGAAGAAGGTGTGATTGCTTATAAAAAACAAAGCGCTTTTGCTGTTAAACTTACCAGTGATGGGTATGGTGCTTTTTTTGAAATTGGCAGGGCTAAATCGGTTAAAAAAGCGATATTATACCAGATTGAAATTTCTGAACGCAAACATCAAAAAGAAGAAAAACAAACTAACCCTTCTTCACCAACGGCTCCATTAATTTATGGTAAGTTAAATTATTTCTATCCTGTAAAATTGGGTATTCAGCAGCAAATTTTATTGGGGAATAAGAGCAATAAAAATGGGGTTAGCGTATCTGGTAATTTAGGTGGAGGCATTTGTATAGGATTTTTAAGGCCTTATGAAGTAGAAGTGGATAAAGCCGGGCAAAAGACTTTTGTTAGATATGATTCTCCGGATAGTTTATTATTTGTTAACGGCCCTTATTATGGCGGCCCAAATTTTGGTACAGGGTGGAATCATTTAAAAATAACCCCGGGCATTTACATTAAACCTGCTCTAAGATTTGATTATGGAAAATTAAATGAAATTGTTAGTGCATTAGAAGTGGGGCTTAATGCAGAGTTTTATTCAAAAAAAATTCCTCAGATGCTTCGTAATAAACAAAAACAATTTTTCTTTTCAGCCTATATGGCCATATTATTTGGAAAGAGGAAGTAAACCCCTCCACCTCAAAAAGGAACTTAAGCGAAGCTTAAATTAATAAAAATATTTTAGTACCAATTACAAAACTTTATTTGAATAGTTTTGTAAATCGCAAATCTGCAATTGAATGATAGAATTACCTGTAATAGATGGAATAATAGAACAGCAACCCAAAAAACCCAACTGGTTAAGAGTTAAATTACCTATTGGGGAAGAATACAAGCATGTTCGCAATTTAGTAGATACTCATAAACTGCATACCATTTGCGAAAGTGGTAACTGCCCCAACATGGGCGAATGCTGGGGAGCAGGTACAGCTACATTTATGATATTGGGTAATATTTGTACAAGGAGCTGCGGCTTTTGTAATGTGGCTACCGGCAGACCATTAGAAGTTGATTGGGACGAACCGCAAAGAGTTGCCGAAGCTATTAACCTGATGAAAGTAAAACATGCAGTAATTACATCAGTAGACAGGGATGAATTAAGTGATGGAGGAAGCATTATCTGGTACAATACCATTAAAGCTGTAAAAGCATTAAATCCCGATACTACTTTAGAAACATTGATACCCGATTTTAAAGCAGAAAAGGAAAACATACAGCGTATTATTAATGCTGCCCCAGAGGTGGTGAGCCATAATATTGAAACTACAGAACGCTTAACCAAGCAGGTTCGTATTCAGGCAAAATACTGGCAGAGTATGGAAACCTTAAAGATTTTAAAGGAAGGCGGCATGCGTACAAAAAGCGGTATCATGCTTGGTTTGGGAGAGGAGAAAGAAGAAGTAATTCAAACTTTAAAAGATTTGTATGCAAGCAAAGTAGATGTAGTAACCATTGGACAATACCTGCAACCTACTAAAAAGCATTTACTGGTTGCCCGTTTTGTGCATCCGGATGAGTTTGCCGAGTACAGGGAAATTGGTTATAATTTAGGATTTGATTATGTTGAAAGCGGTCCGCTTGTTCGTTCAAGTTATCACAGTGAAAAACATGTTATAGAAGGGTGGGGAAGATGGAAGTGGAATGAGGAAAAGTTAATTGGTTAATTAGTTAATTGGGATTGCAAATGGCGTGTAAGTTGTTTATTTTTGCTTTAAGTATTTTTAAATAAAAAGAAATGTCAGTAATAAAACATCCGCTGCTTTTTGTTGGCTCTAAAGGAGAAAAGAATTTGTATACACTGTTTGATAGCGGCGCAAATCTGTCTTGTATTAATCCTGATAATGTGAAAGGATTAGAAATACCAACATCTCTGGGAAGAGTTAGGTCTATCTCAACAGCAGCTATAGGACACTATATTGAAGTTAAGGAAAGAGTTTCTTTAGATTTTTATTTGAATGATGTTTTATTAAGCGATGAGTTTTTAGTTGTTCCCGGCTTAAGCGAAGAAGCCATTATTGGCGCTGCCACCATGCAAAAGTGGCGCATAAAATTAAATTTTGAACATGATACTGTTGAGGTTGACCCGAAAGTTGCTAAAATGCAGTTGAAATAAAAAATACTGAATAATTGATAATGAGATAATGGATAATTGTGCAGTAAGATAAAAGAAAGTTATTCCGTTTAAAACATTATTCATTATCAATTACCTCCCAAGCCATTCTTTAAAACCATTCACACGTTCCCTGCTTACTATGGTTTCTGCAGTTGTAGCAGGTAATATTTCAACTTTCAATCTTCCACCCAGCCAGGTATGTACTTTTTTTACGGCTTCTATATTTACTAATAAATGACGGTTGATCCTAAAAAAACTCTCCGGCTTCATTTGCTCTTCTAATTGCGAAAGGTTATTTTCTAATAAATATTTAGTGCCGTTAAAATCAACTGCATAACATAATTTACCATCGGCAAAACAGTAAGCAGTTTGTGCTGTTTTAAGATAACTTAATTGCTGCCCCCGTTTTATCAGCAGGCGTTCTTTGTACTTTATCAAATTCATTTCCTGCATCAGCTTCATCATCTTATCAGAAAAATCAACCGGCTGCTTTGGGTGCAGGTTATAATATTTTTCTATTGCTTTGCCCAGTTCATTTTCGTCAATGGGTTTAAGCAAATAATCTATACTGTTTACTTTAAAAGCCTTTAAGGTATATTGGTCAAAAGCGGTGGTAAAAATTACAGGGGCTTTTACAGTAACCTGTTCAAAAATATTAAAGCTCAACCCATCTGCAAGCTGAATATCCATAAAAATTAGATCAATATTTTGTGGGGCAGATAAATACTTAACTGCCGATTCTATACTGTCGCACTGCTGTACAATTTCAATATCGCTATTATAGCTTTGCAATAGTTTTGCAAGCCGCTTAGCCGCAGGTATTTCATCTTCTATAATAATTACTTTCATATTAATTATCTATCAATGGGATAGAAACTGTAAAATTGCTTTCATTCTCCGTTACTTTAACAGGTGCATCACTCAGTAGCTTATAGCGGTTGCGTATATTATCCAAACCAATACCGGTGGATTCACTTATCTGGTTTTTCATTTGCAGGTTGTTGCTGATTACCAGGCTGCCATTTTCTGTAAATACATCTATATGCAATGGTTTATCCGACGAAACAATATTATGCTTAATGGCATTTTCCATTAAAATCTGTAAAGAAAGCGGCACAATTTTCTTCTGCAATTTTTCGGCTGGTATATTAATCCTTACTTGAAGGTTTTTATCAAACCTGGTTTTTAATAAAAAAGTGTAGGCATTCAGTACCTCTAGTTCATCTTTTAATAAGATACTTTTTTCATCTTTCACTTCTAAAATATGGCGGTACACTTTTGATAATTGCTGTACAAAATCAACAGCATGTGCAGGGTTTTCCGGTATTAAAGAACTAAGCGTATTAAGGTTATTAAACAAAAAATGGGGGTTTACCTGGGAGCGTAATGCATTTAATTGTGCAGCTAGGTTTTCTCTTTTTAATTTTTCCGTTTCTTCTACCGAGTGGCGCAACTCATGCATAAAGTAAATACTTTCGTAAATTGCAATAATCATTATAGTGCAAAAAATAGCTGCGGCATTACTGCTTATCAGTTCGTCACTGTTTGCTATTTCAGTATGATAATTAGCAAGAACAGTTTTGTAAAGAATAAAATGCAGCAAATTATTCCCGGCTATGGTAACTACAAGCATTATAACAGACTGAATGAGTAATCGCCTGCGAACTTCAGTAAAAAGAGGATATTTTTTTCGGCACCAAATTAAAATATACCGGTCACTAATCCATAATACTAATGTAATAACAAAGGTGATGAAATAATTATCCCATTGAAAATAAGGCTGCCGACCAAAACGGCAACCGAAAAATACAATCGGTATAATAAAACTTAACAACGGTATGGCAAGCAGCATCAACAGCCTGTCATTAAACCCTATTCTGCTATTGCATTTATGCATAATGTAAAGTTACAATAATCAAAAGGTGATTTGATAATTAATGTTGGGAAAAAGGCCCATCTGGTTTGTTTTACTTACCACTCCCGTTTTGGCATTTAATGTTCTTACATAAATATTTTCTCTGCCGCTAAGGTTTTGCAAATCAATAAACCATTTTTGTGTAACTTTTTTAAGGTTACGTATATAGGAAAATTTTAAATCCCATCTTATATACGTTTGGTTTTGCAAGCTGTATGCTTCGTTTTCTTTATAAATTACATAGCCTGCATTTTTTGATGCTGTAATGTCAAAAGGGGTGTAGCGTTGCCCGCCGGTAATGGTTAGCTTGGTATCAATGCCAAATGTTGTTTTTCTGTTTAGTTGAAATTCTTTTCCACCCAATGCATTTATTACATAATTACTGTTAAAGGTTGTATTGCGCCATAAATTATCACTGCCCTTGTATTTAGATTCAAATAAACTAACGGTAAGGAGATAATATAACCCTTTATGTAAAAAATGTTCTGCTGTAAATTCAATACCATAATTATAACCCCTGCCCTTATTAATCAAATTTGTTTTGTCAGGAAAACCAAAATCACTTCCTGTATTCAACATACTGAATGCCGATAGTGCTTTTTCTACTGCTGCATTATAAATATACTGCACATATACTTCTGTTTTTAACCTGAAGTACCTGCTCACATTTACATCATATCCTAAAACACTGTGAATGCTTTTTACAAAATCAAGTTTTTTATTAGTGAGTACTGTTTCCCCTGCTGCATTTTCTGTTTTGTAAAAATATACTTCAAGTGGTTGTGTTTGGCTATGCAGCCCTGCACCAAACGAAATAGACTGGTTGAATTTTACCTGATATTTTACATTCCACCTTGGTTCTATACTGCTGGTTTTGTTTAAAACAAATTGTTGATAGTACAACCCGATATTAGTTGAAAACTTATCAGAAAAACGATGTGCTAAATTGGCAAACGCTTTAAGCAGTACTGCTTTTTCGTTTGTATTTAATACATTACCCAGCACAGAATCCCCGTCTTTAATATAATCCTGCTGTAGTTTTATTTTATTTATATCTGCCGTTACACCCAAAGTAAATTGATTTTTTGCATTTATTTTTTTATTAAAACTGTGGCTGAAAGAATATTTGCGTTGTACACTTTTTCTAAAAAAAACCAATTTACTTGCAGCAGTATCATATACTATATCCTCATTGTAGTTTGATGAAAAACCAGAAACGGCAATGGTAGTTTTTGACAATGTATTGGTATTGTAAAAGTAGGTATGCGACAAGCCAACAACACCGGTAAGCGATTTAAAACTCCAGTCCCTTTTACTTCCATCTGCATAGGAATATAAATTATCGCTGCTTTGGCTTTCTGGTAAAAAACGGATATGGCTTTCGCCACCCAAGCCAAACAAACTAAACATACCCATTTTTTTTGCAGGTAAATTTATTTTAAAAGTACCATCCTGGTAATAAGGTGTGGCAGAACCAGTTCCAAAATCTAAACCTAATTTTTGCAAAGCTGCCAGCATTGAATACCTGTAATCAATCAAGTAAGATGATTTTGTTATTTTATTTAACGGCCCTTCGGCACCAAACTCAAAACCATTAAAACCCATTTGCCCAAGAAATTCATTTTTTTCGTTATTGCCATTACGCATTTTTAAATCAAATACACCAGCCAGTGCATTGCCATATTGTGAAGGAAATGCACTGGTTAAAAAATCTGAATTCTTAAAAGTGTTGATGTTTAAAATACTTACCGGGCCACCAGTAGAACCTAATGTGCTGAAATGATTGGGATTAGGGATATCAATACCATCCATGCGCCATAGCACTCCGGCCGGGGAGTTGCCCCGGATAATGATATCATTCCTTGCATCGTTACCACCACTTACCCCGGCAAAGTTTTGTGCCATTCGGCTGGGGTCGCTTCTTGTACCCGAGTATCTGAAGGCTTCGTCTGTACTTAATTGTCTGGCACTTACAATGGCTTCCGCATTAAGGGCCTTGCTTTTTAATTTGCCAGATTTAATAATTACCTCCTCCAGTTTTTTTACTTTTTCTTTCACCCTAATTTCCAGCACAACTTCTTTAGATGAAGTAACTTCTATATTTTGAATTATTAATTCTTCAAAACCAATGGCTGTTACTTTAACTGTTTGCCTGCCAACAGGCACATTCATTAATTTAAAATTCCCATTTTCATCACTTATCGTATTTATTTGTAAAGATGAATTAGCTATTGATACGGTTATATTTTGTAACACATTACTTGATTGTTCATCAACAATTACACCTTTTATGATTTGCGTAAAAATCGAATTTTGAGCAAAAGGGACTGCAAAACCAAATGATATAATAATCAGAAAAAAAAACTTTTTCATACGTCTTTTTTTAAAAATTTATTTTGCAGTGTAATTGTTATAGATTTCAACAGCCTGCTGCATTTTTGCAATGTCCCCATTGATGGCTTTGGCTTTTTCAATTGCTTCACTGCAACCAATTAGATCAGTATTTATAAAAGATTCAACCGTTTTTTTATTAATAAGTTTAAGTTTTTTATCGGCATAAATAAAATAATCACCAATTTTTCCTTCTGTGCCACTGCTAAAAATTGGCTCTGCACCATTGTAAGAAACCTTGCCGGATGCATTGCTTGATTTTTGCAGAAAATTTAATTTTCCGGTAGAAAGTGTTTTAAAAAAATCGCCACTAATGCAAATGAAATTTTCTGCATCTTTTTTAACTCCATTTATATCGTCGCCTCCGTAAATTTTTTTATTGCTTCCCGATTCATCAATAAAAGTTACTGATGCCGATTTTTTAATATTGTCTTTTATGTAGCCGGATTGAACAGTACCATCGACCAAAGTGATGCTTGCTTTGGCGTAACCTTCGGGAATTGAGTTTTGGGCATTTACTGTTGCAGTTAAAATGCATAGTGCTATTGCAAAAAAAGTTTTTGTAATTTTCATGACTGTAAATTTTGATTAATTAATAAAGTGGTTAAATGTTAATTTGATACTGCAAGAGTAATTGGGTAAATTCGATAATTAGAGTAAAAAAGAGTGAACTGAAGAAAAAACGGAGTGAATTGTGCTGTTGACACAATTAAAAAATGTAAGTATGCTGATGAAACCTATTTTAGTAATTTTTAAAACATTGTTTTTTGTTAGTGTAAATTCTTTAAATGCCCAGCAAAAATGGGTAAATGTAGATAGTGCTTTTCAGCCGCTGCCGGCAAATTTTCATGTGTATAAATGTACCGACAGCTTAGATGGCAAACCTTTTATTGCATATTATGCCGAAGCAAAACTTAAGAACAGGCATTTAGATTTTACAACCGATACTACTTACAAAAGAAGGCTTACACCAAAGCAATTTTTTGAAAAAAATAATCAACCACTCCTGGTTGTGAACAGTACCTTTTTCAATTTTGATAAAAACCAAAATTTGAATGTGGTAATTAAAGATGGCAAATTAGTTTCTTATAATGTGCATACCATTGCGGGCAAGGGGAAAGATACTTTGACTTATAAGCATCCGTTGGGAAGTGCAATTGGAATTTCTAAAAAGAGAAAGGCGGATGTTGCATGGCTTTATGCCGATTCGTCCTTAAAACATGCTATTGCATTTGAAACAAAACCTCAATTATTGCAAGATTCTTTTTACTGGCATTCAAAATTTCATTTCGTTCCAGAATTGCGCCATTTACCCAAAATGGAAAAACGTAGGGGCATAAAAGATAAATGGAAAATGGCAACAGCAATTGGCGGCGGCCCTGTGTTAGTACAAAACGGCGCAATAAAAATTACCAATAACGAAG
>JAYSTT010000257.1:0-3648 GCA_043719495.1 Ferruginibacter sp.
ATACAATTTTAATGAACCATCGTAAGTACGCATTTGAATGGCTCCATGCTGGCGGATAATGTTATCATTAATCATCAGCTGCCAGGTAAAAATTTTAAAAGAACTATCCGGTGCATATAATTTTGAAATAGTTTCCAATGAATCGAAAGGGTAGTAGAAGGAGTTGGGGATTTTTAAAGCCCTTACTAAAGTTTTGGTAAATGTACTATCGGCATCAAAGCGGTCTTTAGGATTAATACCCTGTATTATTTTATCTGAATATTTTTTTAAAGAGTCTTCTTTAATCCGTAAAATTTTTATATCAGCTTTTGTAAGCTGCTGTGCAAACAATAAAAAGCTAAAGAGAACAAATGCCAATAATAAAAACTGTTTCTTCATTCTTTAAAATTAGTTATTCCTATTAACAACAGCCAGGTAAAGTTATTGTACAGGAATAAATTTTAACTAAACCTTTGGATAATTACAAATCGAGTGCAAACGAAATCAAGGAGGGATAAGTGGAATCAATACGTTTGTCATTAGTATCCACTTCGGGTCTTGTGGTGGTAAGGAATACAGTTTTAATACCAAGATTACGGCCAAACTCCATATCACTTAAAGTATTACCTACCATTATTGCTTTGCTTAAATCAATATCACTAAAATCTTTTGCTGCCTGCAAACCCATACCCGGGTTGGGTTTACGGTTGGGGCTTTCCAACTCCGGGCAAAAATAAACAGCATCAATCTTTCCTCCAACAGCCTCAATATCAGCGGTCATGTTTTGATGAATTATTTCAACATTTGCTTTTTTAGTTACTCCTTTGCCAATACCCCTTTGATTGGTAACTATAATTATTCTGTTGAATTTTTGAGTGAAGATCTGAATAGCCACTTTAGCGCCGTCATAAAATTTAAATTCCTCCCAGTTGTGTATATAATCCAGGTGTTTCTCGTGATTGATAACACCGTCACGGTCTAAAAATAATGTCCAGGTTTTATCTATTGTTTTTAAATCAATCATAAATAGCGAAAATTGCAACCGGTTTATTTTATTCTCAACTCTTCCTGAGCTCTTTCATAATCTTCCGGTATTCCAATATCAATAAAATAGTTATTGAATGAAATGCCATAGATATTATTTACAGGGATATTTTTTTCTAAATATTCTTTTTCAAATGAAAATATAGCTGGTAATTGCTTTTGTAAAAATCTTTTTATATTTAGAACATAAACGCCTCCATTAATAAGGCCTTTAACACAAAACTGTTTTTCATTAAATGCTGTTACAGCATGTTTGTTATTGATTTCAACAGACCCGTACCTGCTGAAATTGCTCATTGGTTTTAGAGCAATAGTACAATCGGCATTATTTTGTAATTGAAAGTCAGTTAGTTTTTTTATATCAATAGAAAATAATGTATCCCCATTTAAAACAAGCACATTTTCGCCTTTTACTTTTTTGCAGGCTTCTTTTACAGCACCACCGGTACCCAGTTGTTCTTTTTCGGTTACATAAATTTTATCTAAACCTGTATAAAGCTCTTCAACAAAACTAATAATGCTTTCACTTTTATATCCTAACGAAAAAATAAAACGTTTTATACCCTGATTTTTTAAATCATCAATGATAAATGCAATAAATGGAATGCCATTTACCGGTGCCATACATTTAGGTACATCCGTTACAACGCTTCTTAATCTTGTACCCAATCCTCCAGCTAATATTATGGCTTCAGTAATCATCCGAAGTATTGTTCTTCCACCAATTGACAAATAATATGCCCCAGCATTATGTGGCTTTCCTGAATACGGGGTGTATCTGCTGATGGTACGTTTAATAAATAATCTGAAATAGATTTCATTTTGCCAGCAGTATCGCCAGTAAAGCCAATTGTAAGCATACCTTTTTCTTTTGCCACTTCAAAAGCAGCAATAATATTTTTACTGTTGCCTGACGTGGATAAACCGATAAGTACATCACCTTTGTTGCCAATACCTTTTACCAGGCGGCTATAAATAACATCATAGCTGTAGTCATTAGCAACTGCTGTCATGTACGAAGTGTTACAGTGCAATGCCTCTGCAGGTAAAGCATCCCTGTCTAAGTAAAATCTACCACTGAATTCAGCAGCTAAATGCTGTGCATCAGCGGCGCTGCCTCCATTACCGCAGAACAATACTTTATTTCCATTTTTAAATGCAGCAACTATTGCAGTTACACATTCATTAACTGTATTAATGAGTACCCCATTATGTAAAATTTGTTTTTTTACGCTTATAGAAGCAGCAATAATATTTTTAATTTTCTCTGACATGATATTGTATAAAAAATTCTTTAATGTTCACTTTTTGATAAACCAATTTTTCTTTAGTGTGCTTAGAGCGTTATACCGTCCAACTGGTTAAACCATATTTGGCGAATGAATATTTTTTTACTTCGCCACCAAAGTTATTTAAAGTATTTATAACGGCATAACGGGTATTCCCCGGGCAATAAAATATCATGAAGCCTCCGCCGCCTGCACCACTAATTTTTCCACCTGTTGCACCGGCAGCTTTTGCTGCATTGTAAATAGTTTCAATTTTATTATTGCTGATATTATCCGCCATCAATCTTTTTTGCTTAAAACCGTAATCTAATATTTTACCTATTTCATCCAGCTTTCCTTTCAGTAGTGCTTCCTTCATCATTTTGGCCTGTTCTTTTAGTTGATGCATGGCTTCAATGCTTTTTTCATTTTTTTCATTTACATTTTTTACCTGCTCTTTTATTATATCTGCACTTTCTCTTGATGTAGCTGTAAAGTATAGCACTAAATTATTTTCCAGCTCATGTAAATACTCAGCACGAATGCGTAGTGGATTAACCAGTACTTTATCCTCTTCAAAAAATTCCATAAAATTTACACCGCCAAAAGTTGCAGCATACTGATCTTGTTTGCCTCCGGCCAATTGTAAATCATTACGTTCAATTTGGTAAGCATATTGTGCTGCATCGTATTCACTTAAAGGAAGTTTCAGCATTTCAATAAATGCGCCCAATATGGCTACAACCAGAGTAGAAGAAGTACCCAGGCCCGAACCGGCAGGTGCATCCACAAAAGTTGACAATCTAAATCCTCCTGTTGGTAAGGAATAATCCTGTTGAATCCGGTTGTAAACACCTTTTAATAAATTGAGTTTACCATCAATAGGTAATTTTGCAGTGCAGTCAAAATGTTGTTCTTCATTCCTGTCTAATGCTTCTACTATAATTTTATTTTCTGATAATGGTTCAATAGTGGCGTAGGCCGATAAGGAGATGCTGGCATTTAATATAGCACCACCAAACAAGTCGCTGTAAGGGCTTACATCGGTTCCGCCACCTGCAAGGCCAATACGAAGGGGTGCTTTACTTCTGAATATCATTTACTTTTATTAAAGAGGCAAGTTACTTAGAATTGACAACTTCAAAAATTGTATCGGTTAATTTTGTCCAGCTCAGTTTTTTCTTTTCTTCAATTATGTGAGGGAGGAAATAGGTTTCCCCTTTATCAAAGTATTCCAGTATTTTTTTTGCCAGTGCAGCAGCATTGGGTTCAGCTACAAGCCCCACTTTGTTATCGGGTACTAAAGAAGGCAAGCCCCCAACATTGGTAACAATCATTGGCTTTTCAAAATGATAGG
>JAYSTT010000258.1:0-22266 GCA_043719495.1 Ferruginibacter sp.
TTTCGCCTGAGCGATATTATTCTATTAGATGCAGAAGCCATGGCATCTACCGGAAATATTGAAGGAGCAAGGGCTGCATTAAAAAGAACGGAAGACAGGGCGGGAGTAAGTACTTACCTGGCACCCACTAATGCTTATGATATGCTTGATGAAGTAGTAATGGAAAGAGGAAGAGAGCTTTTTGGAGAGGGGCAATGGTACTATGATATTATAAGAACTGAAGAAGCGCAACAATGGCTTGAAGCAGTTGGCTATCCTTCTAATGGCAGGGTTAACAAAGTAAACAAAGGCTATTACTGGCCGTTAGATATGGGGGCATTATTTCCGTATGATAATTTATTAACTCAAAATTTATGGTGGTCAACACATAGATAGCAATTATTCTAAATTATTATAGAATTATTTTTAAATAAAAAAATTGTATGAAAAAAATATTATTAAAACCGGTTGTAGTAATTGTGGCTGTTATAATGCTGTTTACTGCCTGTAAAAAAGATTACATCACCGGCGGCTCTGTAGAAGATATTAATAAGTATAAAAATACTACTACCTACGATGTGTTAAAAAGCAGCCCGTTATATGATACACTGGTACAACTGATAGATACCGCAGGGTTAAAAGATAAAATAAATGAAACAGGCATTACTTTGTTTGCACCTTCTGATTATTCTATTTACAGTTATTTAAGTGCAAGAACATTAAAAGCTCAGTTAATTAATCAAAATGCAAAGTTCGCATTGGATTCCATGTTTTATTATTTAAGAAATAATATCAGAGGTACTAAAGATTCCCTGCTGATGTATCTGATAAAAAAGCCATTATTATATGCAGACTTAACCGATGTTGGCACTTTTCAACAAACCGAACTTGCAGGCAATAGTGTTATCGTATCTTATGAATATACAAGAGACGGGAATTTGGGTTACAATTCAATAGTTTCGGGTGTGCCACAGGTTGTTTATTTTACCCATCTTTGGTATCCATATAATCTTAGCACTGCAAACCCGGCTGGCAAAGTGCCCACTAATATTGGCGTTCATACTTTAGTAAAAACATCCTGTATCATTACAAAAAATGGGGTAATGAATGCATTGGATAATTCTCACACTTTATTCTTTTACGGCACAAAAAAATAAAACTATTAAGCATGAAAAAAAATAGAAAAATAATAATTGCAGCACTTTTGCTTTTAATGGTGTGTACAGGAGTATTAATTTCCTGTACAAAATATGGTGATGGTTTTTTGAGTCCTTCAATACAATACGCTGTCAACGAATTTACAATAACCCGGGGCAGAATTGCCAAATCTTATTCCTTAACAACCGATGGGTCCAGTGTACCAATGCATGTAAGCTGGACACATATTTATGATGCTACAGGTAAAATTGTAGATAGCTTATTTTCAAAAAAATATCTTATACCTATTTGGACTGCTGCTTATAACCCACTTACAGATAAAGATTATGCAACCATATCTGCAAAAAGGGGTATTGCGGAACTTACACCAATAGTGGTAAATGAAAGTAATGGCACTATTGAAGCCAATAGTGGTACCATCTACTTGCCGGTTGGTGTCTATACTATGGATTTGGAAGTAACTAATGCTGCCGGTACCCAGGTATTAAAAAATATTATGAAAATAAATTTAGTAGATGGCAAAACAATAGAAATTACTCCCGAAACAGGTGCTTTTAGCCTTTCACTTTTTTTTGCAAATACAGCCAGCGGTGTAGGAAGTGCAGGAGGCAATAATAACGGAACCCTTTTTAATGGTAATAATAACCCATTTGTTGAGTGGACGGTTACAAGATTTGCAGATACACCCAATGTATTTATCTATAAAGTGATGGATAAAAATGGAGTAGCATTTAATCCTAAAAATGGAGAAATTGCTAAAAGGCCCAATAGTGGTTTAAATCCAAATCCACCTTTTCTTCAAAACTTACAGGACTATGCACCCGATACTTTCATAGCAACGGATACAGCAATGACTTTAAAATACCCTCTGGTGCCTTTTCCAATTGCATCGTTGGGTAATGGCTATAATATGTATTACCGTATCCCCACCCAATTTGTTGCTATTGATAGCACAACTGCTTGGGCAAGTAATACAGCTGGAAATTTTTATAAAGGCACAGCAGATACGCATTATAAAGGAGTATATACACTTGGTAAATTTGACTTTTTGTTTAGGACACCCATGCGGATACAAGTGCCCGGGGCATATTATTTAAAAGTAAAATTATTAAATGTTACACATAGATGATAGCAATCATGAATTGATATTTGGAAAACCTTCTCATATAGCAAGTAGAAATAAGAAGTTGGTAGCTGAAAGGCTGCCAGCTTTTTTATTAAAAGATTTTTTGATGATTAATTTTATTGATTAAGGGGTCAGTTAGAAATAATTAAACAATTTTTTAGTTCTTAATATTATTTCAATGCCGCAAACAAAACATATACTGTTATTAGATTAACAGTTTTCCAGATCAACTATATATTAATGTTATTTATAAAAGTGTTAAACCAAAATGGAGATTGATCTTTTCATTAAACAGAAATTTATCTAAAACTCCTTCTCTCTTTTGGAGCATAAGTCCTTTTTCTTTCTCTAACGGCACCACTGCCACTGCCTTCGTCATTAGGGCGTTTAAAACCACCATCAGCTTCATTCATACGTATGATACGGTTATTATAGCGCTTGCCATCAATAGCAGTAATCATTCTGCCGGATTCTGCCTTATCAATTTCAATCCAGCTGTTCATATCCCTCATATCAATTTTGCCCAGCACTTCTTTTTTCAAATTACTTTCATCTAAAATAAATTGTAAAAAACTGGCTTTATAAAAACCATCTTTTGTTCCCAGGTTTATAAATAACCTGGTGTAACCATTGTCACGCCTGTTAAAGTCGGTACGTTCTTTTCTGCTGCCATCTCTGGGTTCTCCGTTCGTAGCCAGCTGCCTTCTGTCGCTGCGTACATCGCTTCTGTTAAGGTCTTCTGCGTTTTCGTAATATTTTAAAAAATGGCTAAACTCAATTGAAGCTACCCGTTGCAGCACTTCTTCTTTACTTACATCTGCAAATTTCTCCATAAGGTCGGGCATATAAGTTTCATAATCGCCCTGGCTAACATCAGCCTGCATTAATTTATCCATAAAACTGAAAAATTGTTTACGGCAAACATCTTTACCGCTCGGCACGTCAACTTTATGAAATTGTGCATTAATCATTCTTTCCAGAGATTTTATTTTAAAAGTTTCCCTGCTATGGCAAATAGATAAACAAATTCCGGTTTTACCAGCCCTTCCTGTACGGCCACTTCTATGGGTGTACACCTCCATATCATCAGGCAATTCAAAATTGATAACATGCGTTACGCCTTCCACATCTATACCTCTTGCTGCAACATCAGTTGCAATTAATAATTGTAAACTTTTAGTACGAAAACGACCCATTACTTTATCCCTTTGCTGCTGTGTCAGGTCGCCATGCAATGCTTCAATTTCGTATCCGGCTTTTGCTAAACGTTCGCCAATTTCCTGGGCATCAATTTTGGTACGGGTAAAAATTATACCATACATGCCAGGGTTAAAATCTATCAATCTTTTTAATGCTTCGTAGCGGTTTTGCTGGGGTACAACAAAAAACTGGTGATCAATATTAACATTGCCACTATTCTTTTTGCCAACAGTAACCTCCTTAGGAGTTTGCATGTAATTTTTAGAAATTGCCCTTACTTCAGGGGGCATGGTTGCACTGAATAGCCAAATACTTTCCCTGTTAATGGTATTCTTTAATACAAAATCTATATCATCCCTAAAACCCATGTTAAGCATTTCATCAGCTTCATCCAATACCACATATTTTACTTTTTGTAAGTCGATGGCTTTTCTTTCTATAAGGTCAATTAACCTGCCGGGAGTAGCCACTACAATTTGTACTCCTTTTTTAAGGTTACGTATTTGCATGGTTATTGAAGCCCCGCCATAAACTGCTTCGGTAAAAATATTTTTACTGTGTTTTTTATATTTTTCCAGGTCGTTGGTTATTTGTAAACATAATTCTCTTGTTGGGCAAACTACCAGGGCCTGTGCATGCCTTTGTGTAGCATCTATTAATTGTAAAAGTGGTAAACCAAAGGCTGCGGTTTTTCCTGTACCGGTTTGGGCAAGTCCAATAAAATCGGTAGTTCCGGACAATAAAACTGGTATTGCTTTTTGCTGAATTTCTGAGGGGGTTTCAAATCCTAAATCGGCAACAGCTTTTACCAATTGTTCGTTTAAGCCTAAGGCTTCAAATGCATTCATTTAATTTTTTTTGCGATAGCCACATGTTTGTTCCGATAGTCAATAATCGGTGGTGTCATGCTTTGGCCGTTGGAAAACCCTGCAGGCGGCAGTAGCCCCGGCAACGGTTGTTAGTAAGTAATGAAAACTGATTGCAGTAAACTTCTTTCAACAGCAACTGAGCATGTCATGTAATTCTCAGTTTATTAATAATTGGGCGCAAAGGTAAGGCTTTTAATACTTAGAACAATTTAAATATCAAACTTTACGTTTAATTGTTTTAAATTTTACCAGGGTTAAACTAAATTTGACCTGGTAAGTCTATAACAGGCTTATTGTATTGTATGCAAAAACTTTATTTGCTTATTTTCATCTTTGCTTCTTCCTGTTCCATTGCTGTTGCTCAAACAGATTCACTTTCTGCAAAAGACAAGGCACTGCTGGATTCTATGATGGAGAATGATGAATTTTTAAAATTGATGAAGGAAAAGGATAAAAATTCAGTTGATATAAGTATTGGCTTGGGTAATGGCGCATTCAGTTCTCACAATAATGCGGCCAACGCAACAGGAGTAATAAATCAAATCATTTTTCTGCCATCTGTTGTTTATCATACAAAAACCGGTTTTAGTTTTGGTTTAACTGGCTTCTTAACTAATGATAGTAACAATAGTTTAAAACTGTATCAAACAGGGCTTAGTGCCGGATATGATTATTTTGGAGAAAAAGTTAGTACAGGGTTCTCATACACTAGATATTTAAGTGACAAAAATAAATACAATAAAAAGGCGCTGTATCAAAATGATTTTTATGGGTATATAAAAAGGGCAAAAGGGGTACTGCAGCCGGGATTAGAAATGGGTTATGCAAATGGAAATTATAAAGAAGTTGATTTGTCAACCTTTGTGTTACGTCGCCCATTAAACCCAAGGGGGGATACAACTATTACTGCAAAGGATTCTACCATTAACAAAGCCAGCTATTTTTCACTTTCTGCAAGTGTAGAGCATGATTTTAGTTTTTATAAAGTATTTTCCCAAAATGATGAACTGGACTTTGTTCCTTCTTTAATTGTAAATTTTGGGAGTGATAAGAATACACAAACACATACCAATAAAATATTTGACAGGATACGGGCACTTAATAATGTAAAAAAAGTTGAATCGAATAATAAATTTCAAATACAATCTGTTGCAGCGTCTTTTGATTTGACTTACGGTGTTGGAAAATTCTTTTTGCAGCCCAATCTTTATTTAGATTATTATTTACCTGAAACCACAGTAAACAGGTTGAGTACAATTTTTTCTATAACCGCAGGCTTTTCCTTTTAAATTTTCTCTTAACAAAAAATTAGGTAAATCGGTATGCTGTTGGCATATAAGTTGAACGTTGTAATGCAACTAAATAATTTTACAATGAAAACAAAACTCTTATTAGCTATTGCAATCAGCATTATCAGCAGCACAGCATTTGCACAAAAATTTCAATTAGGTTTTAAAGGAGGTGCCACAGTAAATAAACTTACAGGTAAAACATTTAAAGAAGAATTTTCTTTTGGCTATCATTTGGGTGGCTTTTTTTCTGTTGGCCTGGGCAAAAAATTTGCTGTACAACCCGAAGTGTTAATTAACCAGATAAATGTGGATACCAGCAGCAGTTTTAGTTCTTTGTATAAATTTAATAAAATAAGTAATGTACAGTTAAAATATTTAACTATACCTGTTTTGCTTAATTATAATGCCAATAAATTAATTACCCTGCAGGCAGGCCCGCAATTTGGGGTATTAATGAATAAGGGCAATACATTTATTGAGAATGGTAAAAATGCATTTAAGACTGGAGATTTTGCCATAGTTGGGGGAGTACAATTAAATATCAGCAGCTTTAAATTTTATGGACGATACACCGTTGGCTTAAATAACATTAATGATATTGATAATAAAGATAAATGGAAGAACCAGAGTATCCAACTTGGTGTAGGGTTTAAGTTATAACGATGACAATTTAATATCAGGGGCGAATGATTTGAAGTATGCCATCTTCGTTCCATTTTATAATTGCAGATGGAAATGCGGGGGTTAAATCATCCTGACGGTATTGCACTATATAGTCAACACCGTTTTTTATCAGCACATCAATATCGGAAAAAACTGCTGGTGCCGGGTAATTACTAATATTTGCAGAAGTGGAAACTATAGGTTTTTTAAAATGGTTGATGAGCTGCCGGCAAAATTCATCTCTTACAATTCTTATTGCTGCGGTGCCGTCTTTTCCAATTACATTTTTAGCCAAACCGGCTGCACCTTCATAAATTACTGTAGTAGGTTTATGAACGCCTTTAATGTAATCAAAAATTTTTAAATCAGGCTGGGTAATGTATTCTACAATAGTGTTTTCATCTGCCACTAAAATAACCATGCTTTTTTCATTTGCTCTTTGTTTTAGCTTATAAATTTTTTCAACAGCTTTTTCATTAGTGGCGTCGCATCCAATTCCCCAAACAGTATCAGTAGGGTAAAGGATAAGACCTCCGTTTTGTAAAACTTTAATACATTTTTCTATATCGGTTGCAAACTGCATCAGTTATTTTCTTTTTTTTTCAATGCATTAATTACTTGTTGTACAATTACATTTTCATCAAGCCTTAGCAAACATTCAGGTGTTGTATATAATTTACAAATATTATTTACACAAGGTTCGCAAGGTAATTTTCCCAAACGAATAATACTGCAATTTTCTTTGTTATATGGTGCTGTATTGTTTTCGTTACCTGCACCAAATAAAATTATTGTATGTGTACCTAAAGCGTTGGCAACATGTGCCGGGCCACTGTCGGTTGTTAGCATTACATTGCATGAAGCCAGCAAAGTTAGTAATTGTGGCAAATTAGTTTTGCCAGCCTGGTTGGTAATATTATTTTTATTTTCGAGAGACTGATATACTTCATCAACGAATTCTTTTTCTTTTGAACTGCCTGCTAAGATTATTTCCTCATTAATGTTTTTTCTAAGGGTGTTTATAATACTTACTGCTTTTTCTTTTGGCAGCCTCCTGGAGCTTGCCTCGGAATTAATATTTACAATAACGGCCTTTTTACTTTCTGTAGCCGGCCTTTTTAATTCAACAGATGGAGTTTTTATTGTTGCATTTGTAAATTGCTGTAATAAATCAACATATTCTTCTGCCCGGTGTGTATTTTTTTTCTTTGGAAAAGATGCAGTGAGTAATAGCGAACGTAATTCCTTTTTGTAGCCCACTCTTTTTGCAGCACCAACAGCATACCCCATTACTGCGGAAGAAAAAGAATCGGGCAGGCAAAAGAAGATATCATATTTTTTTTTGCGGGCTAAATTTTTGCCAAATGTAAATGCGCCTTTTAAACCTTTGTGCTCCTCTTTATTAAAAATAAAATGTTGGTTATAACTGTGGAAATAATCTAATAAAAAATCGATACCCTTTTTAGCGATAACATCTATTGTTGCATTAGGGTATTGTTGGGCAACAGCCTTTACAAATGCAGTGCTCATTACCATATCTCCCAGCCAGTTGGGGAGGCGAATTAATATGTTTGGTGGTTGATTCAAATTTAAAATTTGTAAAACTATTCAGCAGAGAGTAGCAGGTTGAATGCTGAATAAGGATATTCAGTACAAGAGTGCGACGCCAATGCAGTTAAATAGTAGTAATAATGCCGGGTTACAAAAATCAACTATTTTATTTATTATGTTTGCATAAATTTTTAATAATGAATAATTTAATTTTAGAAGCCTGGGGTAACAGGGAGTTATTGAAAGATAAAAAATATTCGGATGCAGTACGGGCTGTTATTGAAGAAGTGGATAAGGGGAGATTGAGAACGGCCTCGCCAAATGAAAATGGCTGGGTAGTAAATGAATGGGTGAAGCAGGCTATACTGATGTACTTTGGTATTCAGCAAATGGAAACTTACACTTTGCCTCCTTTTGAATTTTATGATAAAATGAAATTAAAAAGCGACTACGCTTCATTAGGCGTAAGAGCTGTGCCGCATGCAGTAGCAAGATATGGCGCTTACCTTGCAAGAAACGTAGTACTGATGCCGAGCTATGTAAATATTGGCGCTTACGTAGATGAAAGCACCATGGTAGACACCTGGGCAACTGTAGGTAGTTGTGCTCAAATTGGCAAAGGCGTACACCTGAGTGGCGGTGTGGGTATTGGAGGCGTGTTAGAACCTTTACAGGCCAGCCCTGTTATTATTGAAGATGGTTGTTTTATTGGCAGCCGATGCATTGTGGTGGAAGGGGTGATTGTTGAAAAAGAAGCGGTGCTGGGTGCTAATGTTGTGTTGACACAGTCTACAAAAATTATTGATGTTAGCGGAGCCGAACCCATTGAAATGAAAGGAAGGGTGCCCGCAAGGAGTGTGGTGATACCGGGTAGCTATACAAAAAAATTTCCTGCCGGAGAATATGGTGTTGGATGTGCTTTGATAATCGGGAAGCGTAAAGCAAGTACCGATTTAAAAACAAGTTTGAATGATGCGTTGAGAGAATTTAATGTAAGTGCATGATCATGTTGAATATAAAAGGTCGAATATTTTGGCTTCAATAGTAAGCGATAACTTGATTATAAGAATATTCTTCATTCGCTATTTTATATTCGAAATAAGATGAACAGAAAAATTGCAGCCAAAATATCATTCGCTGGTTTTATTATAACCTTTATTGGTGCGGTATTATTTTCTACAAAAGCTATCATAGTAAAAAAAGCCTTTGCTGATATTAAAGTAGATGCAGTTAGTTTGCTGGCAGCAAGAATGGTTTGTTCATTACCCTTTTATCTGATTATTGCTTTTTATAAAACAAACCAGGAGACCAATAGAAAACTTACTGCAAAACAGTGGTGGTTTTTAATAGTGCTGGGCTTAACGGGTTATTATATAAGTAGTTTTTTAGATTTTGTTGGCCTTCAATATATTTCTGCCGGGCTGGAGCGTTTAATATTATTTTTATATCCTACCATTACGGTTTTAATTACTACTTTATTTTTTAAACAAAAAATTTCCACCCATCAAAAGCTGGCACTTTTACTCACTTACCTTGGTATTGCCATTGCTTTTTATGGTGAATTAAAAATTGATACGGGCAATGCAAATTTTTATTTTGGTAGTCTGCTTATTTTTTTATGTGCCATTACCTACGGTTTTTTTGTTGCTGGCAGCGGCCAATTGATTCCGCAGATAGGGGCTACAAAATTTACAGCGTATGCTATGACAGTTGCTTCACTTGCAGTATTGCTTCATTATTTTTTTAAGGGTAATTTTATTGTACTGCAATCCAGCAACCCTGCTTTCTGGTGGTATGGAATTTTGCTTGCAGTGGTAGCTACTGTTATTCCTACTTTTTTAATTTCGGCCGGGCTAAAAAAGATGGGTTCAACCAATGTGGCTATTGTATCCAGCATTGGCCCGGTTTCAACGATAATTCAAGCTCATCTTATTTTAGGAGAAAAAATTTTAACATCACAAATTATTGGTACCGTTTTAGTAATTACAGGAGTAATTTTGATTGGCTGGAAACATAAAGAGATATAGTTTTTTAAAACAAATTTTGGTTTTACATTTGCTCTCCTGAACATTAACGAGTTAATGCATTTCATTGGTTTATTAGTTGAGCAGCAGGCATTTTTTACTAACCATAAATTTTTAACTAATTAACTAACCAGCCCAGATGGCGAAATTGGTAGACGCACTGCCTTCAGGTGGCAGCGTTCGAAAGGATGTGCAGGTTCGAATCCTGTTCTGGGCACCAAAGTGGACAAATCGAAATTTGATTCGGTTTGTCCATTTTCATTGAAACCTTTGTGGAAAATGTACACGAGCGATACTGTTTTGTTGATCCTGGGGGATTGATTAAGGAATACGCAGAAGAAATTTTTCGAAATATTTAAGACCAGGAGTTCTCTTTTTAGTCGCTTTTTTAAAGAAATAACTATTTGTCAAAATCCTGACAATTAACCTCAAATTATTATGATACGTTACAGCTTATTACTAATTTTAGTCTTCCAAATTTGAGTAAACTAAACTTCTAAAAATGGCTAAAAATTCCATAATGGAGTTGGAACAAGATATAAACCTGTCGCATTTTACATTTGAAAATCTTCATGAAGCGGTTTTTTGGATAAACTCCAAAGGAAATATCTTATTTGCCAATGAAGCCACCTGTAAAATGACAGGATATTCCAAAGCAGAACTGACATCCATGCTGATTACCGAGGTCATTCCTTCAGACATGATTGCGGATTTTAAAATTCTGGAAACAGTTAAAAGCAAAAAAGCATTTTACGTTTGAGTCAAAACATAAACACAAGACCGGTTATTTGTATGACGTAGAGATCACCGGTAATTTCATTGAAATTGACGGGCAGGAATATACCTGCAGCATTGCCCGTGATATCCGCAAGAGAAAACTGGAAGAAGAATTATTATTAACTATTTCTGAAGCCACATCCGGTTTGGTTGGCCAGGATTTTTTTAATGAATTAACCCGCTATGTTACGATTGCACTTGGCGTTAAAACATGTATTGTAACAGAATGTACAGATTTTTTAAAGACCTGTGTGCGTACACTGGCTTATACCACAGGAAGTAAGTTAACTGAAAACATAGAATACGATGTAGAGGGAACACCTTGTAAAGTGGTAATGAAAGGAAAAGGCAGTAATGTTTTTATTGCATCAGGATGCGATAAAGTATATCCAAAAGAGGCCGGATACGATTCTTACGTGGCTGTACCAATTACCAGCCCGGCCAATGGTGATGTAATTGGCCATATTGCTGCTCTGGATGATAAGCCCATGAGCAATGAAATGAATCAAACCTCGATACTTAAAATATTTGCTGCACGTGCAGGAGCCGAAATTGACAGAATAAAAGCTGAAGAAAAATTAAAAGTTGCGAATGCTGAATTAGAAAAACTTTTAGGGGAAAGTGAAGAAAGGTTTCGTGATCTTTTTGAAAAAGCGCCAATTGCTTATGTTCACGAAAGACTCGATTCAAAATTTATCAAAGTAAACCGGGCAGCTTTGAAACTTCTTGGAGTACAGTCAACTGAAGTTGCTGAAATCTATGGAAAAACACTTGTTGCCGGCACGCCGGAAAATCAGCTACGTTTAAAAGAAGCATTTGAATCAATCGGCCGTGGTACTGATACCAGTGGCGTTATCCTTGAACTCAGACGCAAAGACAATGGGCAACCGATATGGGTACAATGGTGGAGCAACCCGGATATTGGCGGGCAGTTTACACGTACTATGTTAGTTGATATTACAGAAAAGGTATTATTAGAGCAGGAGCAGGCCAAGTTAAAAGCTGAAAATAAATATTTACAGGAAGAAATAAAACTTAATAACAATTTTGAAGAAATAGTAAGCAAGAGTAAGAATTTTCATAAAATTTTACGGCAAATTGAACAGGTTGCCTCTACCGATGCAACGGTTTTAATTACTGGCGAAAGCGGTACCGGAAAAGAATTACTGGCAAGGGCCATTCATAGTATCAGTAACCGGAGCAAACGGCCCTTGATAAAAATAAACTGCGCCAATTTACCGGCTAATTTAATTGAAAGTGAATTATTTGGTCACGAACGTGGTGCATTTACCGGTGCCATGGAAAGAAAGATTGGCCGTTTTGAACTGGCTGATGGCGGTACTATTTTTTTAGATGAGATTGGTGAATTACCGGTAGAGTTACAAGCCAAATTGTTGAGGGTATTGCAGGAAGGTGAATTTGAACGCCTGGGTAATCCTAAAACATTAAAGGTAAATGTCAGGGTGATTGCAGCTACCAACCGTAACCTGGAAGATGCAATTATTAAAAAAGAATTCAGGGAAGATTTATTTTACCGGTTGAATGTGTTCCCGGTTATCTCTCCTCCTCTTCGTGAGAGGAAAGAAGATATTCCTTTGCTTGTAAAGCACTTTGTAAAAAAATATGAGGGTAAGATGGGAAAAGAGATCACCAACATTCCATCAAAGGTTGTTGATTCATTGATGCTTCACGATTGGCCTGGCAATATCCGGGAACTGGAGAATTTAATTGAAAGAGGTTTGATTTTATCGACAGGTAATACGCTGGAATATGGCAGCTGGATTCCATCAGTAAAAACGGGCAGCACTTCTTCCAGTGGAAAAGCGATGCCACAAAAATTAGATGATGTAGAAAAAGAACATATCATTGCTGTACTGGATAAAACAAACTGGAAAGTAAGCGGAGAAAAAGGTGCAGCAAAAATACTGGGCTTAAATGCTACCACGCTTGAAGCCAGGATGAAAAAACTTGGCATTAGCCGGATGAAATAAACAATTTATTTTTTATAACAATCGCTTACACAGGATGCAATTTGTTCTTTTGTCTTATATAAACTGATTGCTGATACCCGGTTTATACTTTTATTTTTTACATAAAGAATCACCCAATCATCCTGCTGTACAACCCTTGCTTCTATCTCAACCGGCTCCGCAACAAAATCCTGTACATTATTATTGATTTTTTCTCCATTTGGCCCAACTATTAAGTAATAATTTTTCTCCCCTTTTTCATTCATCACTTTTAATACAGGAATTATGCCGCCCAGGATACAGCGTATGGCACAATCACGGTGTACTTTACCTTCACCGGGTTTCATTACTCCAAAATAACATTTAGGATCAATAATTTCTCCTTTAATTTTTTGGATGCCCATGTCAATCTCATGAGGGAATAAAGAAATATCTGCCTCCTTACCAATATTCACTACAGGGTTCTCTTCTTTGCTTATTTGCAGCAGTGTTTTTCCATCGCTGTATAATAGTGTGCCGTTTAAAGTGAGTTCCTTTTTATTAAATGAAATATTTTTTTCTTTTTCCAGTTCCTTAATGGCGGTTTCTGCTCCATATTTGCCATAGCCAACTAAAGGAATGGTTAAATAAACAGCATTGCCCCATATATCATTTCCGTTTTTTACTTTTAAAACAGGAACGGGCTTATTAAAATAAATACCTTTTATTTCAGTGTGTTTACCATATTCAAAACTGGCGGTTGAAAATTTCTTTTGATAAGCAGCCAATACAAAGGCCATAACTATTGCCAATAAAAAAAGTATAAACAATACTTTCCTCACCTGCCTTGCAAAAGAAGCAGGAGCTTTGGGCATCCATCCAATATAAAACTCCGGATTCTTCATTTTTAATTCTTAATTAATAGTAGCACCCTGCATTTCTGTTCCTTCGGCAAACGGTTTTGGGTTTAACCAAACTTTTAATTCCTCAATCTTTACATCGTAAGTACTCACTTTTTCTGTAAATGGCGGTGGTGATTGCCCATTGTGCGGCAGGTACTGATATCCATGCCAGGGGCAGGTTATACAGCCATCAATTATTTTACCTTCTCCAAGTGGTCCACCCTGGTGTTTGCAAACATTGTGTATCGCATATAATTTATTTTCATGCTTATATACTGCAATACGTTCTGTATCCAAACAGAATATTTTTGCCCGTCCCTCTTCAAATTCATTCACATCGCAAACCTGAACAAAATCTTCTTTGGTTAAATTAAATTTTTCATTATCTTTTTTTACTTCTTTTTTACCTGCAATAAGATGAAGGCAGATCAGCCATAAAGCGCCTGCTGTTATCAGTAAAACAAAAATCGGGTGGGTTTCGTATTGTATTACGCCCAACATCACATGCATCACAACGAAAAAATAAGCTAAGTAAACAAACATGTGCAGGGTCTTCCACACTTTAGGCGAAAGATTGTGCAACCAGAAATCATGGCTGGTAACTGCCATTAGCATAAAAATGATCAGCGCAAAAAAGCCCAGCGACTGAAATGGAAAACCGCTCAAAGAAAACAAGTTGGTATTAGAAGTAAAAAGCGAAACAAATGGATTCACATTTCCCAGTGAATGAAACTGGAGGATGCTGAAAATTCCATGTACAGCAGCCAGGCAAAACATGGATACACCTAAATGCCTGCGGTTGTATAAAAGTGGCAGAAATTTTTTATTGAGCCTTGCCAACGGGCCTATACTTAAAATTATGTGCAGTAATAAAAAGGCCAGGGTTGATGTAGAACGTATCAATACGGTTTCAAAAGTATAATCCGGATTTACGAATGCTGTAATAAAAACAAAAGTGATTAAATACAGAACACAAAAGCAAAAGATGAACCAATCGTATAGTTTCTTCTGCCTGTTCCAACCAACTGCTGTATAGCCTGCACTCATTATTTAAATTTTATAGTATCAATGGTTTGTTGATGAATAATATCGTACAATATAAAATTGTAGCTATAGGTGGAATCTTCTTTTAAAGAGAAAAAATAGCTGCCGGCAGTTTCAATTCTTCCTATCAAATCGGCAGGTTCTAAAGCGCCTCCTTTATTGGGGTTTGGGTAGGCTTTGTATATTAAAGAAGAAGGATGGGTGGATGCTTTTAAATTGTTCCATTGCAATTGATAATTTTTTTTATCCACTGAACTGCGTAAATAAACTGAATAATTTTCCAGCTGTAATTTATTAACTATTACTGGCAATGCCTCAGCTTTATATTGTTGTAATAAATTATTGAACACTTGTTTTGGCACAGCCATATACCCACTGATAATTCCTGCGGGAATTAAAACCGCAAGTAAAATCCAAATATGCAAATGCTTTTTACGAAGCGTTTTCATCATGGCTTACCTTTTTTATATTCTTCCATTTTTTAAATAATACCGGCCATAAAACTATAGTGCCTGGAAGAATGATGAGCCGGAAACCCCAGCCGGAGCCATGTGCAGCAATATCCATTTTTTCTATGCCTTTGCTTAAAAAGAAAAGAGCAAATAAAACACCTGCTAAAAGATACAGCGCTGCCATCATGAAAATTATATTCACTAATATATTCATAGAATCAATTTTCAACCATTAAAATACTGTTGAAGCCATTCAAACCATCCGGTTCCCTGTAAGGATTATCAAAATCTTCCAGCCAGGTTTTATCATCTACAAAAAATTTGTAGTGATAAGTTCCCTTGGGCAGCATGGGGATTTCAATTTTCCATAAACCATTTTTTGTGGGTTCCATTAACAATGAATCATGTGACCAGTGATTAAAACTTCCTGCCAGAGAAACATGAGAAGCGCATGGGTTTTGTATATAAAACTCAATAGCTTTTTTCCGTTTGTTGATAAATGGGGATGCATGTTGTTTCATAGTAAATAAATTTTGTAACGTTTTAACAATTGCTTTTCCAGGATGAATTATTCCGTAGCCCTGTTGTGCTGCAGTTAACTCAGGTATACGGTTTGCGGTACTGAATAAAATGGTACGAATTTGCGCCGGGGTTAAATTAGGGTTAATTTCCAGTAACTGAGCAACAACTGCAGTTATTATTGGTGCTGCAAATGATGTTCCGTCAACATGCATATAGTAAGGCGAAATATATTTACATTGCTGTATGCGGTTGGTTATTTTTTCTTTCAGATAAGTTACATCATTTTTTTTTGTTTCTTCACTATTGATGCCAATTTTGTTTGCCGATGTTAATATCTTTTCTGCTAACTCTTCCTCATCAGCACTTAATAATTCATACAATATTTTGGCGGCTTCCTGCTCGGGGGTATTGGGTAAAATGGGGGCTGCTATCCATATGGCATTGGCAATTAATTCGGGTTTATACAATTCATCTGCTGTTTTGCCATAAGAGGAGTGGTATAATTTATTTTCATTTCCATCTAAACTGTTATTATCATCCAGGCCGCCCACTGCAATTACGTTGGGTGAATTAGCCGGTGGTTTTATCAAAGCCTGTTCGTCGTTACCAACCGCAGCAACAATACTGATGCCATTTGCAATTAATTGTTCGGCCAGCAAATCTACCTCACTCTTCTTCCATGAACCCGTAACATCATCTCCCAATGACATGTTTATTAAACGGATATCATATTTTATATGATTTTTCAGTACCCATTGTAATGCTTTCGAAATATTTTCTGTTGTTATTTTTCCTTCACTATCCATTACTTTAAGCAAAACCAATGAAGCATCACTTGCAATGCCTTTGTACAAGCCATTACTTAGTAAACCATCTCCTGCACACACTACGCTTGTCATAGTGCCATGCCATGATTCTTTATGCGGCTGCGAAAAATATTTTACTGCTGTACCCGGCTTCGTAATATCAATAACTTTTTTAATCCTGTTTTTATTTTTTGTTAAATCGGGGTGTAAATAAAATCCACTGTCAATAAAACAAATGGTTACACCCTTACCGGTATATTTTGGATTTGCATTAATCCGAAGTGGGGTAGGAAGAATAATAAAATCATCAGCACTTTTTACAGGGAAATAGGGGCCAATTTCCGGCAGCAATTTTTGCTGCATTATTATTTCAACATTATAGTAATCTATACAGCGACTGCAGATGCCATCCTGCTCTGTCCATGACGGGTTGTGACTTTTTATTTTTTCTATTACTACCTGTTCGCTGCTGATGTGAAAACGATAGACCAATTTATCAACTTCATCTTTACATAAAGGGCAAGTAATTTTTTCTGCATTCATTTCAGTAATTTATTTGATTCTACAAAATGAATAAAAAGAGGCGATAGTATTTGTCGGATAATTGACGTGTGAGACAAATAAAATAAAGCGGTTAAATTGATATATTAAAGTACAGCAGCGGACAATCACTTTTTATTTTGTTATATACTTTTAGTAATTAAAATCGTATAAAAATGATACATAAGTACTACGAATACCGAAGGCCCCTTTTTTGGGTTGCTGCATTTTCAATATTTTGCTTACAATCGCAGGTATCTTTAAAAAAGTTACAGTTAAATAATTATGTCCCGCTTGTAAAAAATATGGAGCAACTAAGAAATACTGCCAATAACAATTCATTACTCACGAATGAACCTGTGGTTAGTTTTATTAAAATACCGCGTTAATAAAATCCAATAGATAGTTATCAGAAGCTGATTTTATAATCAAGGGAAGCAACTAAAGAACGGGTTAAACCGTCAGGTCTGCTGGTTCTTATAACCAATGGTGTTCCAAAAGAAAATTCCAGGGCGCTTTTTGAATTAAGTTTATAATCAAAAAATACATTGGCATTTAGAGTCAGGCCATTTGAATTAAGAATTTCCCTGCGAACATTTGAAACATCCAGGTAGGAATCGTTGGCTTCATGATAAATAGAAAGCAGGCTTGGGCGGAAGGAAAATTTTTTATCCAACTCGATATTGTAAGAAAGCCTGAGCAGTACATCACCCTTTCTGATAAACTTATTAGTGGGAAGATATTCTGCTGCTAATTTATTTGAAGGATAATTCTGTGGTAAAAACCGGTTATCATTAGTAGGTTGTAATGGTTGTTGTACCGCAATGGTTGCACCAAAGGATTTTTTACTGAAATTTAATCCCAATACCAGGTCTGTTGTGCCCAAACTGGTTTGGTAAGGCGTGGGAAGATGAATCCCATTTTTTTCTATATCCGCCTTGTCAAAAGGAATTTTTACACCAATTATAAAAGATTTTTGCCAGGCCTTTTTAATATCAAACGCATGATTTACTGAAAGGAATAAGTCGCCCGGACCACTGGTATTGGCCAGTTCGCCTGTTATTGCAGAAAAACTTAATTTACCTGTTACTGATGTTTGATTGGTAAGGCTCCGGGTATATTCTGCGTAACTTGTATAGTTTGATGTTTTTCTTTCGCCTTTGCCAAAAGCAAATCCAACAGTAATCTCATTCTTTAATTTATCATTGCCATCAGCATTTCCCGTATTATTTTTTATAGAATGAATTGTGCAAACTCCTGCATCGCTGCAACCCTGGGCATTAAGCAGATTAAAGTAAGAACCAATTGCAGCAATTGCAATAAACAGTATAAACTTCTTCATTTTTGTAGTTTTGTTTTTTATATACAGCTTTTATTACCATCTGGTTTTTTATTTAGCCAATTCTTTTATCAGCATAGCATGCCCATCAGGATCTTTTACAATAAATGATTTTGTATGAATTCCATTTAAATGCTCATGTATTAAGTCTTTAGAAACAAAAATATAATCCAAAGCTTTTAATTTATTAAACAAAACCGTAGCATCGGCTGTAAACAGCGTTGTTTGCCAATACCAGATATCATCTGTTCTTGTATCAGCTGGATATTGTTTTCCAGGGCCGGGTTTCAGGTATTGTAAAAATTCAATGCCTGGTCCTTCAGGTGCCCTGAAGACTGTGATATGCAGACTTGCCCCTTCCACATTATTTAAATGTTCCTGCTCTGTTCCAAAATTCCAGCTATCACCTTTTCTTTCAATGCCTAAAATATCCTGGTAAAATTTTTGGCTGTTATCAGTATTGCTTACCGCAATAGCAGTATGATCAATTCCTAAAAATATTTTATTGTTGGAGGATTGCCATTTAGGATTGCCTTTTCCTTTTGGAAAATAAATCAATTCCAGATTGTGATTATCCACATCATGAAAATAAAAGGCTTTAATACCAGCGGCTGCAACATTTGTGACAGGAAGAGTTTGGGGTGCTGTAGAAACGTATTCAACATTAGATTTTTTCAATTGCTGAAAGGCTTTATCCATATCGCTTACTACAATGGCAATATGCTGAAAAAATAAATCATTACTTTTCTGATCTTCGGGAATACTTCTTCCGCCGGTTGTTAAAAAATCTGTAAGTTCAATAAATTCTTCCCCCAATTGCATACGTACCACACGAATGTTAAGGCCAAATACCCCTTCTAATTTTTCATATGCAGTGCCGGTATACTCATTATCTGAAACTTTTTTAAACCCCAGCACATCTCGATAAAATTTTACAGACTGGTTCATATTTTTTACCGTAATGCCAACGGCGTCTACTTTATTTACCTGGGCTTGAGCTATTCCGGTAATAAAAAGAATACTGAAACTAACCAGTAATAGCTTTAAGATATTTTTCATTTTGTTGTATTTTATTTTTGTTTTTAACTTCAGTTTGACGGTGTACCACTTTTAATTTTACCCGCCTTCTCTTTTTTTTTACCAGTAAGTATAATTCTGCTGCACACATCATTCCTGCAACCGGAACAATCATATACAACCAGAATGCCGTCCAGGTATTTGCCGGTAATGCACTGGCAAAAGTTCTTGCAGGATTCATTCCAAATCCGGATAAGGGACCAGCCAATATCACCCATGCACAAACAAAAAAAGCTGCAAAAATCCGGCTGTACTTTTTTAGTTTATTATTATCAGAAGTAAACAATACCACGGTCATGGTAATTAATGAAATCATAAATTCTGTAATCAATGCCCATAGGGTTCCCATTTTTCCAGGTATGGTAACAACCGAATTAATTGGTGGATCAATTAAAATATTCCCCATCACCAATCTCATTAAATAAACTGCAGCAGTACCACCAATAAATTGAAAGAGAATAAAAAACAGAGCATCATAACGGCACATTTTATCCAGCCGTAAAAAAGTTAATGTAACGGCGGGGTTTATCTGGGAACCGCTGGGCGCTGTCCATTTTGAATAAAAAATAAATAAGGCTGTTAATCCCATCATCATTCCCATAAAAATATTTCTCGCCATAAAGTTTGGAAAGAAATAATACCATGAACTGTTTTCTGAAAATAACATAGCACTGAAAAAACATGCCGAAATCATGAATAGGGCAAGGCCCAATGCTTCCTGCAGATAATGTTTCCAGTTTTTTTTAAAGGAAGCTTTCATCTGAACATAGCCAGTGTTGCCGGTAATTATTTTTATAGGCATTACTCTCATGCTGCAAAGCAACTGAATGATATAAATATATGCTGTCGGATGAACGACTTCATGCTGCAGGTTTTTTATATTTCAATTCCCTTTCAAGAAAATAATTTAATCCTGTTCTCAAAATAGCTATGGCAGCCAGTTTACCAATATCATCCCAACTGGGCGCAACGGCTGTTGCCAATACATCGGCGCCAAGCAATAACTCCAGAGAAACGGCTACCGCACTTCCAAAAACCATCCGGGCCTCCATGGCGGAGAGCCCGCTTTTAGCTTTTAAAAAGTTTTGAAAATAAGTAGTCACTAATTTTACCAACGCTGCAGCAATTACCAATGCCGAAATAATTTCCAACGCATGACTTACATTGATGGTAATTGTTTTTGCTATTTCTTCCATATTTAAATTTTATAAAAGGCGACAGGTAAACCCATCGCCCTCAAACTCAAAACCAACATCTATGAAAAAACTAAATTAAAGCTGTTACTGATTCTGTTTTTTTATTATTTTTTGTTTGTTCTTTCAGCACATTATTAATTAAATGTTCACCAACTCGTAATGCATTTGCCGCAATAGTTAAGGCAGGATTAAAAGCGCCGCAGCTGGGGAAAAAACTGGCATCAACCACATACATATTTTCCAGGTCATGTGTCTTACAATTCAGGTCAAGCACAGATGTAGCAGGATCAACCCCAAAACGCAATGTGCCATTCTGATGACTCATACCACTAACATCCAGGTCATATCCTTTCCATTTTACCTCTTTATAATCTTCATCAATCTGTCCCAGTTTTTCAAATACCTGTTTCAGCTTTTCCTTCAGTTTTTCAAATGCAGTGTAGTTTGTTCTTGTGTAGTCCACTTTTATTGATCCATCTTCTTTTAATGTAACCCGGTTGTGTGGAGAAGGAAGATCTTCCGCAGTTAGCCAAAAATCAATGGTCATTTCTTTTAACTCCGCATAAGTTTTTTCGGGAAAAATAGCTTCGGCCATCCATAAAATAGTATCAGGATCATTACGTCCCATCAATTGAATTTCTCCCAAAGGAAATTCACTATCATCGGCTCCATGATAAAAATCGGCAAGTCCCAAACTTTTCTGAAACACACAATCATTTTTCTTTTTGGTAAAAGCCACCAGGCATCCGTTATGATGGAGCATCAGATTTCTTCCCACCTCTCCACTAGAATTAGCAAGCCCTCTGGGATGTTTAGCACTTGCACTTCGCAAGAACAATGCGGCGCTGTTTACTGCACCACATGCAACTATAATTATATTAGCGCTAAAAATCATTTCTTCTCCTTCAATAATGGCAACAACAGCTATTACTTTAACTCCGCTTTCATCAGTTAAAATTTTTTCCACATAAGCATGTGTAAGCATTGTTACATTTTCATTCATCAATGCTTTGTTCAATGCCGAGGTTTGTGCATCGGCTTTGGAATCTGTGGGATCAGGGAAGCCATCAAAGTTTTCTAAATTAACCGGAGACGCATTTTGATCAGTATCTTGTGGCAGGTTAACACCCATCGGGAGGGGAAAAGGCTTTAATCCTATTTGCATCAACTTACTGTTTAAATCCTGTATTAGTGGTTCGTAGGGTAGAGGAGGTAATGGATATTCCATTGAGGCCATTGGTTCAGTAGGGTCTGCGCCACGTTTACCATGTACATGATACATTTTTTCTGCAATAGCATAATACGGCTCTAATGTTTGGTAACCAATGGGCCAGGCAGGGCTTAAACCGCCAAAGTGTTGTACTTCTTTAAAATCACTTTCTCTAAAACGAAATAAAGCCGCACCATACACTTTACTGTTGCCCCCAACATTGTAATGTATAAAAGGTAAAAATGGTTTATCATCCTTATCATACCAGTTTTCTTTAGGCCGGTAACGACCGTTTGCCACCACTTCTTTTGGATCCCAGTTTTCTTTTTCTTTAGGAATAAATCCACCCCTTTCCAAAATCAAAATTCTTTTTCCTGACTCAGAAAGTTTTTTTGCAATGGTGCCGCCTCCACTGCCTGTACCGATGATGATGATGTCATAATTATTTTTCATAAAAATTATTTCTGATACAAAATGAAACATTCTGTAATAATCTGCTTGTCATTTACCTGACTAATAAGAAAGAAAACTGTAGGGTGCAAAATTTTGTAAATGTCCGTAAGATTACATACCAGTATTGGAATTGAATC
>JAYSTT010000259.1:0-8912 GCA_043719495.1 Ferruginibacter sp.
TATGCTGGGTGTGGTGATACATGAAGTGGGCCATAACTTTTTCCCAATGATTATCAACAGCGATGAAAGACAATGGACATGGATGGATGAAGGTTTAAATTCGTTTGTGCAATATTTAACAGAAGAATTATGGGATAATAAATTTCCTGTAGGTGCAGGGCCGGCTTACAAAATTACCAATTACATGAAGCTGCCAAAAGATCAGTTGGAACCGATAATGACCAACAGCGAAAACATAAATAATTTTGGTGCCAATGCTTACAGCAAACCTGCAACCGGTTTAAATATCTTAAGAGAAACCATTATGGGAAGGGAATTGTTTGATTATGCATTTAAAGAATATGCAAGGCGCTGGGCATTTAAACATCCCACACCGGCTGATCTTTTCAGAACTATGGAAGATGCCAGTGCCGAAGACTTAGATTGGTACTGGAGAGGCTGGTTTTATGGTATTGAACCCTGCGATATTTCTTTGGATAGTGTAAAATGGTCTACATTAAGTACAGAAACTGCAAAAAGGCTGGCAGGTGGGGGCACAACAAAAATACCCGTTGCAAAACCAATCCTTAATTCATTTGATGATATTTCTAAAATAAGAAACAGGGAAGATAAAAATATTGTGTTTGCAACAGATGCCGATGAAAATTTAAAAGATTTTTACTGGAGATATGCAAGGGGATTGGCCAAGGTGGACGACACACCTTTTGAAATTACCACGCCTGCGCCAAGCACAGATACTTTAACCGAAGCCGAACGTTTTTTTATTGCCGGAAAGAAAAATATGTACGAACTGACATTCAGTAATAAAGGTGGTTTAGTAATGCCAATTATTATTGAATGGACTTTTAAAGATGGTACCAAAGAAGTAGACAGAATTCCTGTAAATGTTTGGCGCAAAAATGAGAATATGGTTATTAAAACATTTATGAAAGATAAAGAAGTGGCCTCAATAAAATTAGATCCATTGAGAGAAACTGCCGACATTAATGAAAATAATAACAGCTGGCCCTTAGTGGAAACACCTAGTAAGTTTCAATTATTTAAAGGGGGAGCTGGCCGTGTAAGAGGTGCAGGTGGGGGTGTTAATCCAATGCAGAAAGAGATTAAGTAAGGTTCAACAAACAACTGCTAAAATTAAAAGTATGAAGAAAGATGATTTATTAAAATCTAAAGTTCTTAAATTTTTAATTCCTCTGGTTATTATTTGTGGTGTAATTACAATTTTTAAAGGCGGTTTTAACTTTGGGCAATGGTTGTATATATTACTGCATTAATTTAATTAGTAAAAAAATATATTTAGCTGCCCAATTTTGGGCAGCTTTTTTTATTTGAGGATAGTAGTACCTTGCTGTATAAATTTTTTAGGATGAAAAAAACTGCCCTTTCTCTTATTGTTATTTTTATTTCTATTGCAAGCCTGGCAGCAACTGTTGATACAGTTGCTATTTACAGTAACAGTATGCACAAACCGATAAATTGTGTAGTAATAAAACCAGGCAATTATATAAAAAAGAAAAATCATTTTCCTGTTGTTTATTTGTTGCATGGCTATAGTGGCAAATACAGCGACTGGATAATTAAAGTACCGCAATTAACAGTGCTTGCTGATAATAATAAAATAATTATTGTTTGCCCCGACGGTGGTTTCAGTAGCTGGTATTTTAACAGCCCTGTTGATAGTACATTTAAATACGAAACTTATGTGGCCTCAGAAGTGGTGAATTATATTGATAAAAATTACCGGACTGTTGCTGATAAAAATCACCGTGCAATTACCGGCTTAAGCATGGGCGGGCATGGCGGATTGTTTTTAGGCCTGCGCCATCCCGAAGTTTTTGGTGCCGCAGGCAGCATGAGTGGCGGCGTAGATTTAAGCGAAAGCAGAAGCCGATTTGAAATAATGAAACGCATTGGAGATACTATTGCCAATGCAAAAAACTGGCACGATTTATCAGTTGTAAATCTTGTAGAAAATTACAGCAATACTTCTATTAAAATTATTGTTGATTGTGGAGTGAACGATTTTTTTATCAGTGGCAACAGGCTGTTGCACCAAAAAATGATTTCCTTAAAAATTCAGCATGATTATATTGAGCGGCCCGGCGAACACAACTGGGCATACTGGACAAATGCGGTAGGGTATCAGTTATATTTTTTTAGCAGATTTTTTAATAACCATTAAAATTTTACATCCCCGTTCTTCCATCTCTTAATGCTTTCTTCTTTCCTTTATTTTTCTTTTCCCATTCCAGCATTTCAGGTGTTTTATCTGGTTTCTTTGTTTTATCTATTGCAGTAATATTGGGGGCTACCTGTCCACCTGGCTTTTCTAAAAAACCACGGTCGTATTTTTCACTTTTTACTAACCTGCCTGTAGTAGGGTCAAAATATCTCCATTCGCCATGCTTAACACTATACTGCTCTGCTTTTACAATTTTGTATTCTACAATTTCATTACTTCCTGTACCATAAACAGCAATGGTGTCATAGGGTGCATCGGGGTTGTAGCCACGCCAGCCCTCCTCTCTGTATAAATCACCCAGGTAAGTGTAATATTGCTGTATGCCATCTTTACCTCCCAATTTGTAATTCTCCACTCCAATAATATCTCCGGTTAAATTATACAGCCGCCAGATACCTTCTTTTTTATCATTCTTAAAAAGGCCTTCTTCTTCATAGCCCGGCTCGCCACGCAATTCTTCCACATGTATCACCCATTTACCCTGTTTTAAATCTTTTTTATCAATTGCATTAATCGTATCTCTTTTTTCAGTTAATTTATAAGTTTTATACTGTGCAATGCCATTCATCAAAAACAAAAATTGAATGACAAGAAGTAAAAACAATTGCCGTATTTTTAATAATCTCATTTTAATAAATTTAATTTTTATTTATGTTACCAGCATTTTTAACTCTATTTAGCTTTTGTTGTGTCACTCACTTGTACTGGATTAATTCTATTCAGCGCAAACACACTGCAATTGCTAAACTTTTTTTCAACAAATTTACAGTTTTACTTCTTTTTGTAATTGTTAATATCGCCTTGGTTAGTGTCCCCACTAACCAAATATATGCACAAATCAAGCCAACACCCGCTGCTGAAAGATTAAACGGTTTGCAAAAAAGAAAATTGCTGGAAGAAAAATCTTTGTTAAAAAATATTTCTTTCCGCAATATTGGACCGGTACAAATGAACGGAAGGGTGGTGGATATTGAAGCCAACCCCAACGACCCCACAGAATTTTACGTGGCTTATGCCAGCGGCGGATTGTGGTACACAAATACCAACGGTTTAAGTCTTACTCCGGTTTTTGATAATGAAGATGCTTTTAGCATTGGTGATGTGGCAGTGAACTGGCAAACAAAAACTATTTGGGTAGGCACCGGCGAAGTGAACAGCAGCCGGTCTTCTTACAGCGGCACGGGGGTTTATAAAAGCAGCGACAATGGAAAAAGCTGGCAATATCTTGGACTGCCCGAAAGTCATCATATTGGTAAAATAACATTACATCCAACTGATAACAATATTGCATGGGTTGCAGTACTGGGTCATTTATATTCTGCCAATAAAGAACGTGGGGTTTATAAAACCATTGATGGCGGTAAAACATGGAAACAAACTTTGTTTGTAGATGATAATACCGGCGCTGTGGAAATGGATATAAATAATAAAAACCCTAATGAATTATATGCTACCACATGGTACAGAGAAAGAAGAGCATGGGACTGGAAAGAAAGCGGCAAAACATCTGCTATATATAAAAGCAGCGATGCTGGCGATACATGGAAATCAATAACATTACCCGGCAGCGGCTTTGCCACCGGCGATAAATTGGGCAGGATTGGGGTAGCCGTTTTTCAAAAAAATCCAAACATTGTATATGCTGTAATTGATAATAACAATTTAAAGCCCGATACCGCGACAAAAAAAATTGATACAACAAAATATAATCTCGACGATTTTAAAAACATCAGCAAAGAAAAATTTGCAGAGCTTAATGATAAAAAGTTAGACAGTTTTTTAATAAGAAATAATTTCGATGCAAAATACCGTTCCGCATCAGTAAAAGAATTAGTTAAAAGCGATAAAGTAAAACCAACAGCGGTGTATGAGTGGTTAGTGGCTGATGATGGTTTTCAAAACGCAGGCATTATTGGTTGTGAACTTTATCGTAGTGATGACGCAGGTATAAGCTGGAAAAAAGCAAATACAAAAGAAATCACCACCTTCAATACCTATGGATATTATTTTGCAAAACTCAGCTTATCGGCTACTGACGAAAACAAAGTGGTGATACTTGGTTTTAATTGTATTTACAGTAATGATGGGGGCAAAACTTTTAAATCAACAGATAAAAATGCCACACACCCCGACTGGCATGCCTGCTGGATAAACCCCAACCGGGATGGACACTGGATTGCAGGCAATGATGGCGGTTGTAATATTACTTATGATTATGGCAAACACTGGTTTAAAGTAAATAATAATGCAGTGGGGCAATTTTATAACATTACTATCGATGACGCTAAGCCGTATAACGTTTACGGTGGCCTGCAGGACAATGGTACCTGGTATGGCAACAGTAAATTAAATAATAATTTTGGCGGCGATGATGATGAAGATGGAGAAAAAGAAGATGGCCCTGATGCATACGTATGGAAAGGTATTGGCGGCGGTGATGGTATGCAGGTGCAGGTAGATACAAGAGATAATAAAACGGTGTACGCCGGTTTTCAATTTGGATATTACGGCAGGAGAAATACTGAAGTTGGAGGAAGAGGAATTAGTATTCATCCCATGCATGATTTAGGCGAACAGAAATTACGCTACAACTGGCAAACACCCATTTGGTTAAGCAAACATGCACCCGATGTTTTTTATTATGGCACCAATAAATTTCACCGCAGTTTAAATAAAGGAGAAAAGATGGAAGCCATCAGCGGCGATTTAACCAATGGAAAACACGATGGTAAAATTCCTTTTGGTACATTAACCACCATTGCAGAATCTCCCATAAAATTTGGATTAATTTATGTGGGCAGCGATGATGGCAACATACAGGTAACAAAAGATGGGGGTTATAATTTTACAAAAATAAATATCAGCATAAAAAATGTTCCGCAAGGTTTGTATGTAAGCCGTGTTATGCCATCGATGTACAAAGAGTCGAGAGTGTACGCTACTTTAAATGGTTACCGCAACGATAATTTTACAGCGTATTTATTTGTAAGCGAAGACTACGGCGCTACATGGACGCAATTAGGAAATGATTTACCTGCCGAACCATTAAACGTGATAAAAGAAGATCCTAAAAAGGAAAACATTCTTTATGTGGGCAGCGATAATGGCCTGTACGCTTCTTTTGATATGGGTAAAACCTTTATGACTGTAGGAAATAATTTACCCCGTGTGCCGGTACATGATATAGCCATACAGCAAAGGGATAACGAGTTAGTGGTAGGTACACATGGCCGCAGTATTTACATTACTAAATTAGATGCAGTGCAGGCTGCGTATGAAAAAACTAAGAAATAAATAATTCAGAATAAAGTTAAAATATTAACAAAGCAGTCAGTGTTTTAAAAATAGGGTACAAAAAAAGGAAGAAATGATAAATCCTGAAACTAAACCTGCCGTAAAAGAAGAAATAAAATTTTTAGAAGGCCCTCAAAGCCGTTGGGATGAATTTAAGTTTGCGATTAAAGTTTTATTTGAATTTATAAAAGGCTTCAGGGCTTTACATTTTGTTGGGCCATGCGTTACCGTATTTGGCTCGGCAAGGTTTAATGATGGTCATCCTTATTATGACATTACAGAAGAGCTTTCAGGGAAAATTGCAAAGCTGGGTTTTACCATAATGACAGGTGGAGGCCCCGGCATAATGGAAGCCGCTAACAAAGGCGCTAAGGCAGTGGGTGGAAGAAGTGTTGGCTGTAATATTGTTTTACCTATAGAACAGCATCCCAATCCTTACCTGGATAAATGGGTAAACATCCGGTACTTTTTTGTACGTAAAACTTTGCTGCTGAAATATTCTTATGCTTTTGTTGTAATGCCCGGCGGCTTTGGCACATTAGATGAGTATTTTGAAGCCCTTACTTTAATTCAAACAAAAAAGATAAGTGAATTTCCCATTGTAATTTTTGATACAGCTTTTCATAAAAATTTAATTGAACATATTGCCTTGATGAAAGATAAATCTACCATCTCTGATAGTGATACTCATTTTTTTTTACTTACCGATTCTGTCGCAGAAGCGGTAGAGTATATAAAACAAAACAGTGTAGTAAAATTTAATCTTAAAACTCAGAAGCCTTACAAACCTTTTGGCTGGCTGTTTGAAAAATAGATTGACAATTTCTACAATCCTCCATAATAATCATAACCTCTCTCGTACCAATAATCAGGCGGTCTTTCGTTACTGAAAAATATAGTGCCAATGCGTTTTAGATGCTTTACGCCGTATTTAACAGGGATGATAAGCCGTAAAGGATAACCCTGGTTCATGGGAAGTGGTTTACCATTCATTTCGTAGCAAAGAATAGTTTGCGGATGTAAAATACTTTTACTGTCGATGCCTACATAATATTTTTTATCAGGTGTGTTCATTCCTACATAGCCAAGATGTGTTTGACTGCTAAGGTTATACCTTGCAGCAAAGTCGCTGAATTTTACACCGCCCCAATGTGTAACCTGGCTCCAGCCCTCGATACATTTAAAATCAAAAATAATTTCAGTTTTGGGTAAACTTTTTATTTCATCGAGCGTAATATAAATAGTATCGCCAGCATTTCTTATCACCTGCAGTTTCCAGTTGTAAGCATCAACAGCATCTTTTAAGCCTGCATCTCCATTTACTCTTACTTTAGGCGCTGCATCAGAAGCAGGGAAAGTTTTTGCCCAATGGCTATTACTAAAAATTGAAGTGAAAATTTTTTCATTAGTATTTAAAACTGCCCGTAAGGGTTTTGGTGTGCCATTATCTACAGGTTGTTTGTGCAGCCATTGCCATGCTGCTATGCAGGAGGCAATAAACAAAAAGAAAAATAAAAAAGAAATAAGGGTAGTATTGGTTATCTTTTTTGTATCAACTATTTTTTCTTCTAATGTTTTCATTTGAAATTAGTTTGATGCTGAATGCTCTGCATGGGAAGTCAATTCTTTATCTTCTGTTTGTTTAACCTGAACAATTTTCGTTGTTTCAAAACCTCTTATCATTCCTGCAAAATTATTCCATCCTGCAAGTATTACCTGTATAATATGCACTAAAAAGAAAAGGCAAAATAAAATGGTTAATATAAAATGTTCTGCTCTTGCCCATTCATATCCTCCCAATGCAGTACACAACCAATAAAACTGAATCGGTTTAAATATGGCAAGGCCTGTTATTAAAGAACCAAGTCCAATAAAAATTACTCCTGTGTAAGCAATACGTTGTGCCGCATTATATTTTTTTTGAGGGGGTAATCCTTTTTTTAGATGCAGGTCGTGCAGTAAAACCAGCCACGCTTCCTGCAAAGATTTTTTATTGGGGAAAATTAGTTTATACTCTTTGCTCAATAATAAATACAAAAAATAAAATAAACCGTTTATGGCAAACAGCCACATGAATACAAAGTGAAAACTCATTCCTTCTGCCAGCCTGAATGGTATGTTAAGCACTTTATTAAATGAATCCGGAAAAAACTTAAGAACGGTTTTATCTCCCCAACCCAAGCGATATACATCATTTGCCCAGTAAATTAATAAGCCGCTCCATATCATAATGCCCAGTACCGGAAAATTTATCCAGTGAAACCACCTGATGGCAAGGGGATGCTTTTGGATAATTTTTTTCTCAGCCATCAGGATTTTTATTTGAAATTAGTATTTTTTGGTTAGTCAACAATTTCAAATTCAAAATTGTTCTTACTTCATGGGAATAAAGGTTAGGCTGGCCGAGTTCATGCAATACCTGAGGCCTGTTGGTTTTGGGCCATCTTCAAAAACATGGCCTAAGTGAGCACCACACCTGCTGCAATTTACTTCAGTACGACGCATGCCATAGCTGTTATCTGTAATTTCTTCTACATTAGCTTTATTAAGAGCCTGCCAAAAGCTTGGCCATCCAGTGCCACTTTCAAATTTATGGGTGGAGCTGAATAACTCCAGGTCGCAGCAAATGCATTTATAAATACCAGCCTTATGATTATCCCAGTATTTTCCGGTGTAGGGCTGTTCAGTACCTTTTTTGCGGGTAACCTGAAACTGTTCGGCAGAGAGTTGCTTGCGCCATTCGGCATCAGTTTTTTTTACAGTATAGGTTTTAGTTTGAGCAGTAGTACAACCTGCTGCAGTAATTAGTATAAAAGCTGCTAATAAAATAGGTTTCATAATTTTTTTGTTTAAATAAGTTACGGAAGCAGGAGATTTTTGGTTTTTTTGGATTAAACTTTTAACAATAAACTATGTTAACAAATTTAGTTTTTAAATTTGTAATGAATTAAACTTTTAATCAATGGGAATATTAAGACAGGTGGCAGAGTATTTATATATTAAAAAGAAAGACCCCAATTCGCCGCGTAGCGGGTTTATAAAATATATGCACGGTATTAATCGTATATCTATTTTTCTTTTTTTATTAGCCATGATAATTCTTGCAGTAAAACTTTTACGCCGGTGAAATAAGAAAATTGTAAATACTTTTTGCTGCATTGGCAGAAGCATGCCCGCCTTTACCCAGCAATTTTTTCAAAGCTGTATAATCAGCAATAAGTTGTTGTTTTTTATTTGTGTTGTTTAATAATTCACCTAATTCTTTGGTACAATTTTCTACAGTAAGTTCATCCTGTATTAATTCTTTCACCACTTCTTTATCCATAATTAAATTAACCAGGCCAATATATTTTATCTTAACTAATAGTTTTGCAAT
>JAYSTT010000260.1:0-8896 GCA_043719495.1 Ferruginibacter sp.
TTATTTCATAAGTAGTCCGAAGGACTGCGTTGAAATATTAGATGGTATTATGCCGACAGAAAAACTATTGGACTATTTATAGTGTATAGTCGGTATAATTATATTGGTATACAATCATTTTTAGGAAATGTCAAACACCTATACATGCCTCCACATTCAATTTGTATTTGCAGTAAAATACCGTACTGCTCTTTGTCTCAGTTAGTGACTTACCACAGCTGCAACAGGCATAGGAAGACAAGCAAAAAATCACAGCCCTGTTAAAAAAATTTTCAACTCCTCCACACTAACATCAATAGCAGTACTTTTCTTTTCGTTAGCCAATTGTTCTTTAATGCTTTCCGGTACAGGCACTGCCTGCCCAATAACAGGTTCCACCACATCGTAAAATTTAACAGGATGTGCAGTTTCTAAAAAGATCCCTTTGTTATGGGGATTTGTTCTTAAATAATTTTCTAAGGCATGGTAAGCAACTGCTCCATGTGGGTCGCATAGATAATTATGCTGTTTATATACTGTAAGCAAAGTTTGTTTAGTTACTTCATCAGATACACTGCAACTGCTCACCTTAGCTGTTAGGTTGCTGAACTTTTGCTGAAAAATTTCCATAGTGCGTACAAAATTACTGGGGTCGCCTACATCCATGGCATTACTGATGGTGGCTACAGCTTTTTTTGGCTGATAATTTTGGGTGGAGAAATATTGCGGTACCACATCATTAGCATTGCAGGCAGCAATAAAATGCTTTACCGGCAGGCCCGAAGCATTTGCTAAAAGCCCGGCACAAATATTTCCAAAATTTCCACTGGGTACACTTATTACAGGAGGATTATCCTTTTGCAACCAGTGTTTATATGCAAAGAAATAATAAAACTGTTGTGGCAACCATCTTGCTACATTTATTGAATTGGCCGATGTTAAAAATAATTTCTTATTCAGTTCTTCGTCTAAAAAAGCTGCCTTAACCATTTGCTGGCAATCATCAAAATTACCATTCACTTCCAGTGCATGAATATTATTACCTAATGTGGTGAGTTGTTTTTCCTGTACACTGCTCACTTTACCTGAAGGATACAAAATCACTACATCTACACCAGGTACATTATAAAACCCATTGGCAACTGCGCCACCTGTATCGCCACTTGTAGCAACCAGCACGGTAATTTTTGTATCAATACCCTTTACAAAATGGGCAAGGCAACGGCTCATAAACCTGGCACCAATATCTTTAAAGGCCAGTGTTGGCCCATGATATAATTCCAAAGAAAAAATATCATTAGTTACTTTTACTAACGGTATAGAAAAATTTACTGTTTCTTTTACAATGCCAAACAAATCTTCTTCTGAAATTGTATTTCCTATATACGGTTTGATAATTTCAAAAGCTATCTCCTCGTTACTGATATTTTCTATGTTGGCAATTAATTCCTTTTTCACCCGGGGAATAATTGCAGGAAAGTATAATCCTTTATCAGGTGCCTGTCCGTTTATGGTTGCGTCTTTAAAACTTACATCTGGTGATTTTTTATTTAAACTGTAAAATTGCATTCTTTTATTGTTAACTTATTACTTAAAACTTATTACTAACTACTCCAAACTTTAACACCGTCATTATTAATCGTTGTTACATGCGTATGATACTCCACGCCAATTTTATCATAAATATTTTTCATTATCTGTTCTACATTTTTTGCAGTGTTTTCTTCTTTACTCAGCATAAAAACAGATGGACCACTGCCACTGATACCTCCACCCAATGCACCAGCTTCCTTACATTGTATTTTCACTTCATCAAAACCGGGAATTAAAATACTGCGGATAGGCTCTATAATTACATCTTCCAAACTGCGGCTGATCAGTTCATAATCGTTTTGTAAAAAACCGGCCACCAGTCCGGCAATATTACCCCATTGTTTTATCGCATCTTTTAACTGTACTTCTTTACGTAAAATTTGCCGGGCATCAGATGTTTTAACTTCTATCTGCGGATGCACCACTGTTACATACATTGGCGGTGCAGCAAGTGGTATAATATCTAAAGGAAAAATAGAACGTATTAAAGTAACTCCTCCATAAATACATGGCGTAATGTTATCTGCATGCTTTACTCCACTGGCAACTTTTTCACCATTCATTGCAAAACGAACAAGGTCTTCTTTACTAAAATAATTATTGAGTAAATAATTAGCACCAACTACTGCACCGGCAGAACTTGCTGCGCTGGAACCAAGGCCGCTGCCGGGCTTAATTATTTTATTTATGGTAAGATCAAACCCGATTTTTTTATGGCTGTATTCTTCCATCAAAGCAATCAATGCGGCTCCTGCAACATTTTTTTCCGGTACTGTTGGCAAATTATAATCATCAATATGTTTTATTCTTAATCCTGGTTCATTACTCAATATTAGTTCCATTTCATCCTGCGGATGATTCAACGCAAGGCCCAAAATATCGAAACCGCAAACGAGATTTGCTATTGTTGCCGGAGCAAGTATTTTTATTTTTTTTTGTCCACTCATTTTTTCTAAAGCGATTTTTTTTTTTTTTTAAAACCTGGGCTATATTTCTTTGCTCAACTTCATTGGCAACAGTTGTTTGTTATTTTTGTTTTTTGATAAAAAAGAAAAATAATCACTCTTCAACAATATTTCTCTACTCAACTTTAATTATGTTTTACACTACATCCGTTGTTCCTATGGAAATTTATACAACTTCTTTTATTTTTCTACCAACTTATTACTCCAAAAGAGCTAAAAGGCAGAAAGCAATTTTCGCTTTACTCTTCGCCGTTGTTTCCATTTTAGGGGGCGGAGGGCTAACTATGCTGTTGCTCTTATAATATCAGCAAAAACACCACTTGCTGTAACCTCTGCTCCTGCACCTGCACCTTTAACCACCATGGGTTGTTCGGGATAACGATTGGTGTAAAATAACACAATATTATCCTTACCGTACAAATGGTAAAAATCATGTTCGGGGTTTATATGTTGAAGCCCCACCGCCGCTTTTCCATTTTCATAAGAGGCAACAAATTTCAGTTTATTTCCTTTAGCTGCAGCCTCTTCATAAATAGCTTTAAAATGAGCTTCCTGTTTTTCCATTTCAGCATAAAAATTTTCAACAGTCCCGTGCATACAACTTTCGGGCATAAATGATTTATTGGCAATATCTTCCATTTCAATTTTTTCGCCACTTTCCCTTGCCAGAATCATAATTTTACGCATTACATCTTTACCGCTCAAATCCAGTCTTGGATCTGGCTCGGTGTAACCTTCCTCCTGTGCCTGTTTTACAACAGATGCAAAAGATTTTTTACCATCATAATTATTAAATACAAAATTCAATGTACCGCTAAGTACAGCCTGCATTTTGTTTATTTTATCGCCGCTGCTTATTAAGTCATTTAATGAACCAATGATGGGTAACCCTGCTCCAACATTTGTTTCAAACAAAAATTTGGCATTAAATTCCCTTGCACTTTCCTTTAATTGCTGATAATAATTGTAAGAAGAGGAACAGGCAACTTTGTTACAGGCTACTACGGCAATACTTTTTTGCAATAATTTATTGTAGCAGGTTGCCACTAAATCGCTTGCTGTAACATCTACAAAAATAGTGTTGCGTAAATTTTTTGCAATGATGCTGTCAATATATCCCTCTATTGTATTTGATGGAGCAACAGATAACAATGCTGCCCAGTTATTTAAATCAATTCCCTCATCATTTAATAAAGCCCTTCTGCTATTGGCTAATCCAACAACTTTTATATTTAACCGATTGCTGTTTTTTAAATAGTCCAGCTGTTGATTTAATTGTGCCAGTAATTTACCGCCCACATTTCCTGCACCGGCAATAAATACGTTTACCTGCTTGTAAGTGGTTTCAAAGAATGCTTCGTGTAAAACGTTTACGGCTTTAATAACATCAACTGAGGCAATAACAGAAGATATATTTCTTTCAGAAGAACCCTGTGCAATAGCCCTGATATTAACGCCGTTTTTACCCAGGGCACTAAACATTCTTCCGGCAATTCCGGTATGGCTTTTCATATTATCACCTACTAATGCAACAATGGCTAAATCATTTTCAACAATCAATGGTTCTACCTTTTTTGTTTCAATTTCATAAGCAAAAGCATTATCTACAGCCTGTTTGGCAGTATTTGCATTTGCTGCATCAACTGCCACACAAATAGAATGTTCTGATGAACTTTGTGTAATGAGAATTACATTTATCCTATTATTGGCCAGTGCTTCAAACAAACGTTTACTAAAACCAGGGATGCCTACCATACCACTTCCTTCCAGGCTTATCAACGAAATTTTATTGATGCTGGAGATGCCCCGGATGGCGCTGCCATTCTTCATGGATTCGTTTTGAATAACCGTTCCTTCATCTCCAGGTGCAAAAGTATTTTTTATCCATACCGGTATATTCTTGCTCATTACCGGTTGAATGGTAGGAGGATAAATTACTTTAGCTCCAAAATGCGACAACTCCATTGCTTCCTGGTAAGAAATTTTGGGGATTAATTTAATGTTAGTTACAATCCTGGGATCTGCAGTCATCATTCCGGATACGTCTGTCCATATTTCTAAAATTGATGCATCAACAGCACCGGCTATAATAGCAGCAGTGTAATCGGAACCGCCCCGTCCTAAAGTAGTGGTTATGCCGTTTGCATCTGCAGAAATAAAACCTGGCAATATATAAAAAGATGCAGTAGCAGAAGAAAAATATTGATGTATTAAAGAATTGGTTTTTGAAAAATTTACAAATGCTGCACCAAAATTACTATCTGTACTTATCAGTTCTCTTGAATCTTTCCATTCCACATTTACGCCATCTTCTTTTAATTTGGCTGCAATTATTTGTGAAGAAAGTAATTCTCCATAACTGACCATTTTATCTTTTGTACGTTCTGATAATTCGCCTAATAAAAAAATACCATTACAGATGTCTTCAATTTCATTACATAATTTTTTAACCGTACTTAATACACTGCTTTGCCTTGTAACTGGTATTAATTCCTTTACTGTATTTAAATGGCGTAATTCAATTTCCTGTAGCGTTTTTTTGTACAATTCATTAGCGGCAGATGCAAGGCTTGCACATTGAAGCAATAAATCTGTAATACCACCCAATGCTGAAACAACTATAATAATTTTTCCGGAATTGGTTTTACTTTTTACTATGTTAACTACCTTATTAATATTTTCTGCGGATGCTACTGAACTACCTCCAAATTTTATTACCTGCATTTTTTATTTTTTAATGATATAGAATAATTTTCTTTTCAGAAAAACAGCGTAAGCCCAAGTGATAATATAAGAATTTGTAACCCCTAAAGGGTTGTAATAGTAAAAACTGTAATAGCACAAATAGTAAGTACTATCTTTGAAGGGGAGGTAATATAGCTATTATTATATTTCATATAAGAATAGTTCAAAGATATAAAAAATGATTGGATAATATCAAAATATATTTCATCTTTGTTAACAGATTGCTGCCATTTTCATCCTTTTTTTGAATAACTAACATAAAACAATATGGATCATCACAGTTCCCGTGGTTTGCAGCAATTTAATAATAATGTAGGTATTAAATTTCAACTTTACAACAGTTTATTCTCTTCACTTCCTTTTCATCGCATTGAAAAAACAGGCATTTTATTATCGGTATTACTCAATAATTGCGATGAAGGGTATAAAAAGAAAATGAATCCAACCACTATTATTGAAGATTTTTTTAAAAAGCATACTACATATAAAGAAGAGAAGGAAAAACTTGATATGCTTTTTAGAATTATACAATATGTAGAAAGGCAGGTGGTTTTATTTGATGCTTTGGAGGATGCCGCTTTTACAGATGTAAGGGATATGGCTGGTGCTGGAACACTACGGCAATTAGAATTAGAAGTAATTCAAAATAATAAAGAAAAAGAGCTGGAAAAGAAACTTACAGATTTTTCAGTGCAACTTGTGTTAACTGCTCATCCAACACAATTTTATCCCGGGCCTGTTTTAGGTATTATTAATGATTTATCCAAAGCCCTGGCAGAAAATGATGCAACCAAAATAAATATGTATTTACAGCAATTGGGCAAAACTCCCTTTTTACAAAAACAAAAGCCAACCCCGTTTGATGAAGCTGTTAGTTTAATATGGTATTTAGAAAATGTTTTTTACCAGGCTGCCGGAAGAATAACTGCATTTTTAAAAAATCAGTTTAATGATGCTTTATCACAAAACAAATCTATCATTAACATGGGCTTTTGGCCCGGTGGCGACAGGGATGGCAACCCTTTTGTAACGGCAGATACCACATTAAAAGTTGCCCATGCTTTAAGAGGCAGCATTATTAAATGTTATTACCTCGAAATAAGGAGAATAAAAAGAAGGTTAACTTTTAAGGGAATTGATGTTATTTTAAACGGGCTGGAAAAACAGTTGTACGATAATATTTTTATTCCAGGCTATCAAACTGATTTAACCAAACAATATATTTTTGATGAACTTCTTAAAATTAAAGAGATAATTATTTACCAGCACAACGGATTGTTTTTACACTTAATAACCAACCTGATTAATAAACTAAATGTTTTTGGATTACACTTTGCAACACTGGATATAAGACAGGAAAGTACAGTACATAATGTTGTATTAGAAGCAATACATGGCGAAATTTACCACAAACTAAATATGGAAGAAAAAATATTGTTTTGCACAAATGCACCGGAAATAATTGCCGAAAATAATTACACCGACCTGTTAGTAAAAGATACAGTAACCAATTTATATGGAATAAAAAAAATACAGCAGCTTAATGGCGAAGCAGGTTGTAACCGATACATTATAAGTCAATGCAACAGTGCTTTAAATGTGCTGGAAGTTTACGGGCTCTTCTTAAGTTGCGGTTGGAAGGCAGAAGCATTAACTATTGATATAGTGCCTTTATTTGAAACAATTGATGATTTGCAGCGTGCAGCCGATATTATGAAAGTTTTATACAACAATGAAACCTACCGAAAGTACCTACACTTAAGAAAAAATAAGCAAACCATAATGCTTGGTTTTAGTGATGGTACAAAAGATGGCGGTTATTTAATGGCCAACTTTAGTATCTATAAAGCAAAAGAAGCCTTAACAAAAATTTCTAAAGATTATAATATCAATGTGGTATTTTTTGACGGACGTGGAGGCCCACCTGCCCGAGGTGGTGGTAAAACCCACCAGTTTTATGCCAGTATGGGAAAAAATATCAGCAATAAAGAAATACAATTAACAGTACAGGGGCAAACCGTTAGTTCTAATTTTGGAACAATAGATTCGGCACAATATAATATAGAGCAATTAATACATGCGGGCATCAGTAATGATTTATTCAGCGACAAAAGAATTACCCTTCAGCAACCAGAAGAAGAATTGTTACAGCAACTTTCTAAAAAAAGTTTTGAGGCTTATGTAGAACTTAAAAACCATCCAGATTTTTTAGATTATTTATCACATGTAAGCCCGGTAAAATTTTACAGCGAAACTAATATTGCCAGCCGGCCAAGTAAAAGAAGCAGCGGTAACAAATTAAGCTTAAAAGATTTACGTGCCATACCTTATGTGGGTGCATGGGCACAATTAAAACAAAATGTAACCGGTTACTATGGCGTTGGATCTGCACTGGAAGCAATGGAAAAGGCTGGCAAATTTGCATTAGTGAAAGAACTTTATAACAATTCTTTATTTTTTAAAACACTGATGGATAATTGCGAGATGGCTATGAAAAAATGTTTTTTTCCATTAACTGAATACTTAAGTAATGATGAAAAATATGGCGAAATTTGGAATAAGATTTACCAGGAGTATGAACTTACAAAAAAATATGTGTTACAGTTAAGTGGCACTAACGAATTGATGAGTAGTTATCCTGTGGATAGTTTATCAATTGCCATGAGGGAAAAAATTGTATTACCATTATTAACTATACAGCAATATGCCATTAATAGAATGAGGGAGATGGAAGAGCAACTTATAGATTCACCAATGAAAGAGACCTATGAAAAGTTGGTGATCCGTTCTTCGTTTGGGATAATTAATGCAGGTAGAAATTCGGCATAAACTTTCTTATATTTTATTCTTTTTTATGAAACCATTTAATGTAAAAAAATTTATTGCAGTAATATTTTTTCTGCCTGCTTTATATCTAAGTGCACAGGTACAAATTACTGCTGGCAGTTTAAAATTAGGTTTAAATAATAAAGGTTTACTTACTGAAATTGGAAATTCAACTTCTGGAAAAAATTATCTTTATACAGATACCCTTTCTCCATTACTTACTCTAATAAGTAATGGAGAAAAATACTCTCCCACTTCGTTAGCCTATAACAATTCAGGCAATACAATCAAATTGAAATTTGAACAAGCTGATGTTAGCATTGAAATAAAATTGGTAAAAAATAGTACACATTTGGTATTGGAAATTATAAAGGCAATACCTGAAAATAAAATTGATGCCATTATTTGGGGGCCATTTTCAACAACAATTAAAAAAACGATTGGAGAAGTAATTGGTGTGGTAAGAGATAGTGAAATTGCATTAGGTATGCTGGCACTAACTCTTAAAACACTTGGCGGCGATTTACCCAATAATGAAGGAAGTACATGGACCAGGGGCATAGCAGCAAAAGAACAGGATTGGGGCAGTAGTTTACAATCCTACACGATCAATCGAAATCGAAATCGTATGGTGGATTCCTGGGGTGGGCAATTTAAAAACATGCCTGTGGCTGCTTTAAAAGGGGAAACAGTTGTTGGAAGTAAAATTGCATTGTTTTTCTGTCCCGAGTCTAAAACTCTTGAAACTATTGAGGCTATTACCATTGCTGAAAAGTTACCTTATCCTA
>JAYSTT010000027.1:0-4499 GCA_043719495.1 Ferruginibacter sp.
ATCTGAAATTGCTCCCGCAATTCTCCACCAAAAGAAATGTAATTTTTATTTCTGAGAGAAATATTTTTCAGATGACTAAGCCCTTTTTTAATACTGTCGCTTTTTAAATGAGAAAAATCATCATCATAGCGCAAAAGGCTGATTCTATTTTGTGCAGTTGCTGATGAAACTACCATTGTAAAGACAAGCGTAATCGTTAATATTAAATAATTAAGGTTCTTCATAAGTATTGTGACCTGTTGTTTGATTATTACCCGATGTTTAATTTATTTTTAAGCCTATTTAAAAACCACTGGTCATTATCATTACGGATAATGACCAGTTTAGAAATTTTAATTAATATGGCTTTATTACCTGACCTGTGTTAGCACCAAATACAGATTTACGGAATCCATATTCCAGTTGTTGCATTGTTACGGGAATATCTCCTGGAAAAAAGGGGAAATACTGGGGTGAATTTTCAATAACAGTAGGGCTCACTGCGTTAATGCGAATACCATTTTCCAACTCGATAGCTGCAGCCCTTACAAAACCTTCCACTGCTCCATTGGCTGCGGATGCATTGGCAAAGTTTTTTTGAGGGTCATGTGATAATGCACCGGTGATTAATGTAAACGAACCCTTAGGATTAATGTAGTGTTGGCCGATTAACACAAGGTTGATTTGTCCCATCATTTTGCCATCAACTCCCTTTCTAAATTCTGCATCGCTCATTTTTTTCCAGGGGCCTACATAAGTTGGACCTGCTGTGCTGATTAGTGCATCAAAAGCACCTACCTGCTTGTACATATTTTCAATGGATTCAGTAGAGGTAATATCTACCTGGATGTCTCCCCCTTCGGTAGCGGCTTTTATTACTTCATTTTCTTTTTCAAATGCACTGGTTAAGTGCTTTCCCATAGTGCCTGATGCACCAACGATGATAATTTTCATTTTTGTAAATTTTTAATTATTTATTTACACAAAAGTAATTTCACCGGCAGGTGGTATGATAGGACAATGATGTAGTTATGCAGGACTTATCCGGGATTGTGTCTGAATGCTTCGGGGGAATGCAGTGTATGCTTTTTAAAAAACCTGATAAAGTAGGATACATCTTCATAGCCAAGATGATCGGCTATATCTTTAATTTGATTGGGTGTTGCCAACAGGTATCTTTTAGCTTCTAAAATAATTTGTTCATTAATGAGTTCTGAAGGCGTTTTACCAATGGAAGTCTTTGTAATTTCATTGAGTTGATAGGTAGATAGGTTCATCATATCAGTATATTGAGATACCTGCTTGCAGGTAGTAATATGCTTTTCTAAAAGTTCTAAAAATTCCTCAAAGCGTTCTTGTGTATATGAGCTAATTTCGTGGGATATACTATTGGATTTTTCACTTTGCCTGATAAACTCTATAAAGAAAATCTCCAGGTTAGCTTTTATAATATCTAAGTATCCTTCCTCCCTGCTTGTGTATTCCTGAAAGATGTGTGTTAATATTTTCTGTAATTTTTCAAACCTGTTTACTTCCAGCTTACAATAATTTTTACTGCTTGCTTTTCTTAACCGCTGGCTTGATGACTTGTCTTTAGGATGATAAAACTCGTTGTTAAATTCCAATAAGAAACCGGTACATTCTGCATTCAATTCAAGCTGGTGTACCTGACCGGGACGTAAAAAGAAAATAGAATTATCAAGAACCTGGTATTGTGTAAAATCTATTTCATGGCTTCCCTTGCCATTTTTCAAAAGAAGGATAAAAAAGAAATCATGCCGGTGCAAGTCCTGTTTTAAGACATTGCCTGCAAGAATTTCCTGAACGGTACGGATTTTAAAACGTTTAGAAGACGGTAGTTCCTGATTAGCTAAACTAATCTGTCTTATAGGAATTTTTTTCATGTTGATTTCATTTTAACTAATGGTATTTAATGCAGAAAGATTTGTTGAAAAATTTCTTCTATTTTTTTTTGATTATCTATTTCTCTCGATAACATTTTTATAATTTAAATAGTATAGCTATAGTGTCCATAATTACTATGATTTTATTTCTTTAATATCCTTTGCAATTGCCTCGCCGTTTTAAATCCACATTGGGAAGCAATATATTCAATGGTGTATTCAGGACTATTAAGCATTGTATTGGCATACTCTATCCGTAAAAGTGTAAGATATTCCAATATGGTAGAACCTGTTTTTTCTTTAAAAACCCGGCTAAGATTTCGAGGGCTCATACCTACAAGTGAGGCAAGTGATTCTATATCATTTTCCTTCGAAAGATTATCAATAAGGTAATCCTGCACTTCATGCACTTGTGGGTTAATGTGGTTTCTATAATCGAGGTAGATGCTTTGCTGATTATGCTTACCGCTTCTCCTGTGATAAACTACCAGTCCTCTGGCCACCTTATGGGTAAATAACGGGCCTTTTAAATCTTCAAGAATTGCCAAAGCCAGGTCAATACCTGCACTGATACCTGCACTTGTATAAACATTATTACTTTTTATGAATAAAATATCAGCTACTACTTTTGCCTGCGGAAATTGAAGTTGTAAAGCTTTTACCCTTCGCCAATGGGTGGTACATTCAGTATCTTTTAACAAGCCTGCATGGCCCAAAGCAAAAGCTCCATTACATATTGAGCAAACAGTGACTTTTTTATCTGAACATTCTTTTAGCCATTTGAAGAATTCCCTTTCTGCTTTGAATGGAATGCTATTTACGTATTCCATATCCATTCCCGGTACAAAAACGAAATCACCTTCCTTTAGTTTGGCCATTTTAAAATCTGAAATTTTCTCAAAGCCAAGTCCCGCAGTACTTATAGGTTTGTCCTCATATTTATAAAACTCAATTTCGATCTCCATACCATAAAATTTTGCTTCCGTAAAAACCTGCACGGGTCCTGCAAGGTCAAGTAATTCAACAGTTGGTGGAATTATAAAGGCGAACTTCTGCATAATTTTATTTTTATTAAATTGTTTAATTAAAGGTACACAGAACTGTAGTGGCTGAGACGGACAATATGATGTCAATTAAGGACGGTTAAAGCCACAACTGCCAAAAGTTATTGGTAATTCTTTACTTTATTAACCTCTGTTCTTAACCGCTCATTGATATCAACGTTTGCCTTTAAAAAAAGAAATATTGTTGTACCGTATTCCCTGGCAAAAGTATTTGTTATGGATTCTGCTATGTAAGCCGTGTCGAAAAAAGGGCTTGTTTCTTTTAATTCAGCATCTTTACTTTCCAAAGTTTTAACCCGTATCAGGTTATTATATTTTTTATCCAATTTAAACCAATTAATATAATCTGCACTGAAGGAAACAGCTTTAATATTTTTATTTTTTGCATAATAATTTATAGCACCTGCCTGGCCATAATTGTCACAAAGAATAAGTGTTTGGCTTTGTGCAGGCATGGATGAATAAATAGAATCAATCTTATGCCCCAATTCTTTCCAGCCAAGCATATCTGCAAAATCCTGAGGTAAGGAATGGTCTTTCCCATCTTCCCAACGCAGCACACCAAAATCTTTATAGGGCTTTACATGATGTATAATGGAGTCAGGACTTTTATTGGGGAATGCTATTTTGTACATGGGTATAAAACACAAAACAGGTAATGCTATCAATATTGGGCGCAAATATTTTTTCCATCCTGCAGCAGAAAATCTTTCAAGATAGGCAGCACCAAAAGCTATATAAATTGGATACAAGCCCATAGCATAATAACTCTTTGCCTTTAAGTAAATAAATATCAACAACGTAAAAAACAAAGCCCAAAAGAAAAACCTGTACTTTTTAAATGCCGGGTAAAAAATAAAAGAATACAAACCTAAAAAAATTACCAATAATCCCCCTGTAAAAAATAGTATTTGGTCTTTTATAAAGTCCCATCTGTTTACGTTAACCAACTGTGTTTTTGCTAATACTTGCATGTGATGAAATACAGGAAAGCTATTGTGATATTGCCATACAAGGTTGGGCGAAACTAACAGCAGGCTTAGCAAGATTGCAAAGTAAAAATGCTTATCGGAAAAAATGGATCGCTTTGTTAATAAAAGAGCGGGGAAAAGCCCCACTAACAAAAAAATAATATTATACTTATTTAAAAAACCGATAGCAAATACACCCATGCCAACATATAACCATTTGGGGCTTTCTGTATTTATATATTTAATTAAAATAAAACAAAAGGTTGTCCAGCAAAGAACATCCAATGAATTTGGATTATATAGTAAGTTTAATCTTAAAAGAGCCGAAAATAATACACAACCAGCACCTAATATTAATGCAAACAAATTTCCTTTTAATAATTCTATAGCTTTCCAAACCACTGCAATTGTCAATGCACCAAATAAAGCAGGAAAAAATCTAATCCAAAATAAAGGATTACCCAAAAGGAGTATGATGCTTGAAATCCAGGAAGTAACAGGAGGAACCGACATATAACCCCATGCTAAATGGTGTGCCTGATCAAGATGTAAAAATTCGTCCCGATGCAATTCATATTCCT
>JAYSTT010000261.1:0-3624 GCA_043719495.1 Ferruginibacter sp.
CACAGGATCTTTAAGGGAATTGATGTGAACAAAAACACTTTCTTTTGTTTCAGCATCTTTAATAAAACCATATCCTTTTTCGCCATTAAAAAAAGTTACAACCCCTGTTCTTATAAGGTCTGCAGGATCCATTTCCCCCTGCCTGGGTACACCAATTTCAATATCTTCCAGTTTAATTTTTCTCATCTTTTTAGGATCTGGAGGAGTTGCGGATATATTGCCATTCTCATCAATATAGGCCATCATATCATCCATACCTTTTGCTGCAGGATTATCCTTACGCTCCTGCATCCTTTCTTTTTTTTCTCTTTTACTTTGCTGCTTTTTCTTCTCTCTTTCTTTTTTATTCCAAGTTTCTGCCATTATTTATTTTGTTGAATTATTATTAAATATGCCTGATGCCAGCATTTATTGTGTTTATAGTTTAACTGTGGAAATGATATAAATAATTTCGCCAGATATAAATAAAGGTAAAGTATTTTACTATGTTTTGGTGATATATTCCAGTCAAAAACATACAATGTTAGGAAGAAGTGTATATAATTTCATAAATAAAGTGCTTAATATTAAAGTTCTTTTTTGGCCATTCGTAATTTTTTTGAAGCAGTTTGGCTTAATATCTATAATATTGATTACCTAAGTTGAAGATATATGTTATCAGCATTTAATTCTCAAAAGTTCAGATTTTGGGCTTTTATTTCCATGGTATTATTAGTATTTGTGCATGGTTACAACCTTAACCAGGGGTATTTACAACCATGGACAATGCCCGGTGAGCCGCTTACCATTACCACTTTTACCGAATACTTTTTAGCAAATGGCATATTTCGTTTTCGTATTCCGATGTTATTTATAATATCAGGCTATTTATTTGCCCTGGGCGACCATAAACCTTACAAACAAAGAATAGGGAAGCGTGTAAAAACTTTGTTGTGGCCTTATTTAATTTGGAGTGCTTTTGGTTTATTATTAACATGGGTGCTGGAGTTTTTTCCCTACAGCCGAAATGTGGTTGCAGCAACACAAATGATGCAGATAGATGAAACTAGAACATTATTGCATCAATATCATTGGTACGAAGTATTAGCAAGATGGCTATTTTTTCCGGTATCCTATCAACTTTGGTTTATACGTGTTTTGTTGATATATAATCTGGCTTACCCCTTTTTAAAATGGTGTGTAATACACCGAATTGCTAAATGGATATTCTTTTCGGTGGCCATTTTATTTTGGATTTCAACAGGAGGATTAATTTTAATAGAAGGAGAGGGGTTATTATTTTTTTCTTTAGGTATTTGGATTCAAAAAACAGATTTTGATATTGACTCACCCGGTAAATGGCTGCGTCCGGAGTTTTGGCTGATTATTTTTATACTATTTTCAGTTACAAAAACACTTTTAGCATTTAATGGCAATTTTAAAGCTGTGCAACCTATACTTTTACTGCTTCATAAAGTTACAGTGTTAAGTGGATTAATTTGGGCATGGTATGGCTGTAACTGGCTGGTAAAGTTTTGCATGAATAAACAATGGTTTGTTTGGCTAACAGCTTTTTCTTTTATGATTTATGTATTACATGCTCCCTTTGTTGTGTATGCCACTAAAGCAGTGTTTATGCAAATAAGTACCTGGTATAATTACAGAATAGTTATATTTTTTTTATTGCCTTTATCTATTGTATTATTATCAGTAATATTTGGGGCTTTATTACGAAAAATAATACCAAAATGGTATAGTTTTTTAACAGGGGGCAGAGGGCTGATGGTTTTATTTCCGGTAATTTTTTATACTATATTTCATGCAGGTACTTAAAGTAAAACCTTGATTGAATGGAGTAGTGGAAAATTATTTATTGCATTTAATAGCAGTCCCCATACGAAGTGCATTTAATAGTTATTCTGCAATGCAGTTGTTTTCTTCTCCTTATACAAAGCCCATTAAATTAATTTCATCTGTATACCCGTTTTGAGGTATATCATAGTATTCACAAAATTCTCTTGTAATTCCATTCACTGATACTTTTCATTTTTGTATTTGATATTAAAATTGCAGGTACTGCAATTTTTTAAAAGTTTAAATACACTAACTTAGTACCTGTGAGCCGGGAAATATATTTTAAGTAATTTTCACTTTATTCTAGGTATCAATAAATTAAAAATGCAAAACGAAAAATCGTATTGGAGTAAATGGTATATAGCTGTGCTGCTTTTTTTAGTGGTACAAATAATTATATTCTATTTAATTACTGTTGAATTTAAGAATTAGTTTCTCTTATGAGTAAAATTGACTGGGTTATACTAATAACTACATTAACTTCCATTATAATTTATGGCATCTACAAAAGCCGTACAACAAAAAATTTAGAAGGCTACTTTCTCAGTAACCGCAGCCTGCCATGGTATTTGGTTTTGCTCAGCATAATGGGTACTCAAGCAAGTGCCATCACTTTTTTAACAGGCCCGGGACAGGCTTATAGCGATGGAATGCGTTTTGTGCAATACTATTTTGGCCTGCCACTGGCAATGATTATAATCAGCATTTTTTTTGTTCCTGTGTTTAGTAAATTAAAAGTGTATACTGCTTACGAATTTTTAGAACAACGCTTTGATGTAAAAACCAGAACATTTACTTCTGCTTTATTTTTAATATCAAGGGGATTAAGCACGGGGGTTAGTATTTTTGCACCTTCATTAGTGCTAAGCTCTTTAATGGGATGGAATATTTATTACACCAACCTGGTAATGGGCGGCTTGCTAATAATTTACACTATGAGTGGTGGCGCAAAAGCTGTAGCACATACACAAAAGCTGCAAATGATAATTGTATTTGTGGCACTTTTTTTAACGGGGTATTTAGCAGTTAAGTTATTACCGGATGCAATTGGATTTACAGATGCATTAAAAATGGGTGGACAAAATGGTAAAATGAATATTATTACAACAGGCTTTACTGATAAAGGTTTCGACTGGAAAGACAAATACAATATTTGGAGCGGATTAATTGGCGGTTTTTTTTTAGCACTCAGTTATTTTGGTACCGACCATAGCCAGGTGGGCAGGTATTTAACTGCAAAAAATATTACCGAAAGCAGGAAGGGATTATTAATTAACGGTTTAGTAAAAGTACCCATGCAGTTTTTTATTTTATTAATTGGGATACTGATTTTTTCTTTTTATCAGTACAATAAAGGACCGGTATATTTTGATAATGTAACGCTGGAGCAGGCAAAGCAAACTGTAAAGAAAGATTCCTTGAATTTACTGGAAGTGCAATATAATACTGCATTTGCAGCTGGAGATAAAAAGAAAACTAATGAAATCAGGAAAACTTTTGCCGGCGTTATTAAAAGGGCACTTAATGATAACGATGCAAAAGATACCAACTATATATTTCTCTGGTTTGTAAAGGAAAATTTGCCAGTGGGCCTTATAGGGTTAATCTTTGCTATAATTTTTTTAGCAGCATGGGGCAGTATTGCAGCGGCACTTAATTCGCTTGCAGCTTGTACCGTTATAGATTTTCACAAAAAATTTATTGTAAAAAAAGAAACTGAACTGGATGATTATAAAGTATCGCAATGGTATACATTGGGCTGGGGTATATTTTCCATTATCATTTCCATGT
>JAYSTT010000262.1:0-8850 GCA_043719495.1 Ferruginibacter sp.
CTTTTTTCTTCCAGGTAAAGTATCATCAAGGCTTTATCCAGTTCCTTCAGCTCATTGATGAATTGCTGTAACAGGTTCTTATTTTTTTCAAGTTCAGAAGTATCTTCCATGCTGTCTTCAATTTCTGTATCCGGCTCAACCAGCTCAATAATGGCTTTACTTGTTTTTGTTTTCCGGTAAAAAGTAATGGCTACATTTATAGCAACCCGATACATCCATGTAGAAAATTTAACAGCACCATTAAAATGATTAAATGATTTCCAAAGCTGGTAGGTTATTTCCTGCGCCAGGTCATCACGGTCGCTTATACTTTTGCAATATGAATTACATATTTTATAAATGATGAGTTTGTGCTCTTCCAGCAACTTTAAAAATGCAGCCTTGTTGTTTTGTAGTATCATCAATCCTAATAACAGTATTTTCTTTATTATTCGCAAAGGGCCTCTGAAAATCACAGTTTCAGTTAATAATTTCAAAAATAGCTTTAAAAACTGCACTGCTAAAGGCTTAACTTTGCCGCCAATACCGATTCGATTTTGTAAGTTAATCTAACCGGTATTTACCAAAGGCTTACGCACAAAGGCTATACTTGAATTTCAGCCAACGTCCCGATAGCTATCGGGAGCTTAAAATGAAATTCAGTTTGGTATAATTATTATGAAGACAAAGACAATTAAAAAGGATAAGGTAAACATTATTACGCTGGGTTGCAGTAAGAATATGGTGGATAGTGAAGTGCTGAGCGGCCAGTTGATTGCCAACGAAATTGATGTGGTGCATGAAAATGCAAAAAAAGATCACAATATAGTTGTAATAAATACTTGTGGTTTTATTGAAAAGGCAAAAGAAGAAAGCATAAATACCATTTTACAACAGGTAGAATTAAAACGCCGTGGAAAACTGGATAAAGTATATGTTACCGGATGCTTAAGCGAACGCTACAAAAATAATTTAGAAGAAGAAATACCCGAAGTGGATGCTTATTTTGGTACGATGGAACTGCCCAATATTTTAAAAACCTTTGATGCAGATTATAAAAATGACCTGATGGGTGAACGTTTGTTGTACACACCACAGCATTATGCTTATATGAAAATAAGCGAAGGCTGCAACCGCACCTGTTCTTTCTGCGCTATTCCGCTAATGCGTGGTCAGCATGTTAGCCGGCCCATAGAATCGCTGGTTGACGAAGCCAAACGTTTGGTTGACCGTGGTGTAAAAGAAGTAATGTTGATTGCGCAGGAACTTACTTACTATGGATTGGATATCTACAAAAAAAGAGAATTACCCAAATTACTGCATGCGCTTGCCGATGTAAAAGGGCTGGAATGGATCCGATTGCATTATGCTTATCCTTCAAAGTTTCCTCTGGAAATAATTGACGCTATAAAAGAAAGGGAAAATATTTGTAATTATATAGATATGCCTTTGCAACATGCATCTAACAATATGCTTAAAGCTATGAAGCGGCAAATTACTAGAGAAGAAATGGAAGAATTAATTGGCGAAATAAAAAACAGGATTCCTGATATTTGTTTACGCACCACTTTAATTGCAGGCTTCCCCGGTGAAACCAGGGATGATGTGGAAGAACTGAAAACCTTTATACAAAAAATGCGTTTCGACAGGGTGGGAATTTTTACTTACAGCCACGAAGAAGGCACCAGTGCATATGACCTGGTTGATAATATTTCTGCTGAAGAAAAAGAAGAACGGGCACAGGAAATTATGGAAGTGCAGCAGGAAATTTCGTTAGAAAAAAACCAAGAAAAAATAGGCAAAATATTTAAAGTGTTGATTGATAAAAAAGAAGCTGGCCGTTATTTGGGCCGTACCGAATTTGACAGTGTGGAAGTGGACAATGAAGTAATTATTGAAAGTAAAAAGAAATTAATAATTGGTGATTTTGTACATGTAAAAATTACAAAAGCCTACGATTACGATATTGAAGGAGAAGTGGTTTAAAGTTTGTTTTTGAACATTGAACATTAAAGTATAAAATGAATTTCTCATCCCAACATATTCCTTACCAGTCAACTGGTTTTTTCAGCAAGCTGGTGGTTGATTATATTAACCAATCAGAAAAATTACAGCCTTTTTATTCTTTTGCAGCAACAATTGACGGTATAAAAAAAGCCATTGAACAAAGAAAAAAATATCCAACAAATAGAAAGGTATTGGTGGATGTTTTGAAAAAGCAATACGCAGCATTTGCAACAACTGATAAAGTAAAAACTAATATTGAAGCACTACTTTTACAAAACACATTTACCATTACCACTGCACACCAACCCAATGTTTTTACTGGCCATTTATATTTTATTTATAAAATTTTACACACAGTAAAACTGGCCGAAGAATTTAAAAAGCATTTGCCCGATAATAATTTTGTACCGATATACTATATGGGCAGCGAAGATGCCGACCTGGATGAACTTGGACATGTGTTTGTAAATGGTGAAAAATACGAATGGCAAACCAAGCAAACAGGCGCTGTTGGCAGAATGAAAGTGGATAAAGCCTTGATACAATTAATTGACAGTATTGCGGGCCAGGTATTGATACATCCTTTTGGGGCTGCAATTATTGATGTAATGAATGAATGTTATAAAGAAGGGATAACAATTGAGCAGGCAACATTTAAATTAGTCAATCAGTTATTTAAAGATTGCGGTGTTATTGTTGTGCTACCGGATAATCCTGATTTAAAAAAATTGTTTATCCCGGTTATTAAAAAAGAACTGGAAGAAGCATTTTCTCACCAGCAGGTTTCAGTAACGGTTGCTGCTTTTCCAAAAGAATATAAAGTACAAACGAGTGGGAGGGAGTTGAATTTGTTTTATTTAAAAGAGGACAGAAGAGATAGGGTAGTATTTGAAAATTCAAAATTCAAAATTCAAAATTCAAAGTTAGAGTTTAGTGATATTGAAATACAAGAAGAACTGCATCAACATCCTGAACGTTTCAGTCTCAATGTAATTTTGCGGCCGGTTTTCCAGGAGCTGATATTGCCCAATATAGCATTTGTAGGTGGCGGCGGAGAAATTGCTTACTGGCTGGAACTGAAAAAAGTTTTTGAAGCAGTAAATGTTCCTTACCCTGTTTTAGTATTGCGTAATTCTTTTCTAGTAATGGAAAAAGCTGATGGCTTACGGGTTAAACAATTTGGTTTTGTTAATAACGATTTGTTTAAAACCGAGCAGGATTTGATAAATATGGTGGTAAAAAAGGGAAGCAGTTTACAGTTAAACCTGGAAAAAGAGCTACAGGCTATAAATGACATTTACCTGAAATTAAAAACAATTTCAAGGGCTGTTGATGTATCACTTGCAAACCATTGCGAAGCATTGCAGGCGCAGGCCATAAAAAAAATTGTGGCTCTAGAAAAAAAAATGCTGAGAGCAGAAAAGAAAAAATTTGAAGCCCAGCAACGACAATTGCATAAATTAAAAACAACATTATTCCCCAATAATAATTTGCAGGAGCGTATTGAAAACCTTATTCCCTTTTATGCAAAATGGGGAGATGATTTTATTAAAGTGCTTTACGAAAGCTCTTTAGGGCTTCAGCAGGAGTTTGTTGTTTTAGAAGAAAATTAATTGAAATCAGACTAAATAAAATGGGGAAATAGTTGTTGTAATCTGTAGTAAATTACATTATCTGCTCAAGAAGGTCATCCATCTGGATACCACTATGGCTTTCGTCGTAAATGCACTCGCCATTTTTTATTAGTAACACTTGTGGAGATTCATGGTAAACGGAAAACTCATCTGCAATTTTGTTGGATAACTTCCGGTGTTTTATAAGGTCGAGGTAATGAAAGTCTATTGTATTTGGTTGAGTACTCCTTTCTAACCGGCTTTTAGCCATACTGCTGATACTGCAGCGAGTACTGTGCTTAAAAATTACCTGTGCTTTTTGTGTAGATAATTCCTTTATGTTGTTCAACTGCTGTTCATCAGCTAAATCAATCCAGTTCATTATACAAAGGTTTTATCAATGAATAATACCTTCTGTACCCGGGCAGCCGGATTTACGGCTGGTGACACAACTGGCAAACACTGCTGCCATTGTAACAAGTAGAACAAAAACAAAAAATATTTTTTTCATCAGTTAAAATTTCAATTTTAAAAAACTATTATTGCAAGGATTAATTATTGCAAAGATAAATTATCAATAGTAAACGGCGAAATTGGTTAAATATTACCTTTTTCAGCTAAATAATGTAAAAACTAAGGTAATTTTAACTTTCTTTTCAATAAAATATGAATTAAACCTTTAACCTTATTATGTTACAACTTACACGTCCTATCGCATTTATCGATCTTGAAACAACTGGCATAAGCCTTTCAACCGATCGTATTGTAGAAATCGCCATTATAAAACTGTTGCCTGATGGCAGCCGCCAGGTAAAACGCAAACTGATTAATCCGCAAATGCCCATTCCAAAAGTTACCAGTGATATACACGGCATTACCAACGAAATGGTGAAAGATGCACCCACTTTTAAACAGGCGGCAAATGAAGTAAAAGTATTTATTGATAATTGTGATTTGGCAGGTTATAACAGTAACCGTTTTGATATTCCCATTTTGATGGAAGAATTTTTAAGGGCTGGCCTGGACGTTGATTTAAGTAAAAGAAAAATGGTGGATGTGCAACATATTTTTTACACTATGGAACCACGTACACTTACTGCAGCGTATAAATTCTTTTGCGAAAAAGAACTGGTAGATGCTCATAGTGCCGAAGCAGATGTTAACGCAACTATTGATGTTTTTTTAGCCCAATTAAAAAAGTACCAGAATTTAGGAAATACAGTAGAATCAGTTTTGGGTGCCATTGGCGAAGAAAAAATTGTAGACTATGCCCGCCGTTTTGGCTTCGATGATAAAGGGGTGGAAGTTTTTAACTTCGGCAAGTATAAAGGAAGGTCGGTTGCAGAGGTATTAAAAGCTGAACCTCAGTACTATGACTGGATGATGAGAGGTGATTTCCCCCTTCACACAAAGCAAAAGCTAACTGAAATCTTCAATAAAACCCTGTTAAAAAACAATTAATTATCCACTGTGCCCTATATGTAAATGATACATTAAGTAAATTTTTGTAAATTTGGGTTTGTCAAAAAGCATGATTTGGAAAAATTAGTTATCATACCTACTTATAACGAAAAAGAAAATATCCAAAATATTATTGGTGCTGTAATTGCTTTGGGGCAAGATTACCATGTTTTAATTATTGATGATAATTCACCCGATGGTACAGCTGCAATTGTAAAATCATTATTTGCAAAATATCCGGGACAATTATTTTTAGAACAGCGTACCGGAAAATTAGGATTAGGCACTGCCTATATTTTCGGATTTAAATGGGCTATTGATAAAGGCTACCGTTATATTTTTGAAATGGATGCCGATTTTTCTCATAATCCAAAAGATTTAGAAAAATTGTATGAAGCCTGCAAAGAAGGTGCAGGAGTAGCTGTTGGTTCAAGATATGTAAATGGCGGTGCTGTTGAAAACTGGCCTGCCAACCGTATATTCTTATCAAAAGGCGCTTCTGTATATACAAGAATGATAACCTGGATGCCAGTTAAAGACCCTACTGCTGGTTTTGTTTGTTATAAAAAAGATGTATTAGAAGCCATTAATTTAGATGGTATTTCATTTGTTGGTTATGCCTTTCAGATTGAAATGAAGTTTGCTGCCTGGAAATTGGGTTTTAAAATAATCGAAGTTCCCATAACTTTTATCGACAGGGAGCTGGGGGCCAGTAAAATGAATAAAGGAATTATAAAAGAAGGCGTATTAGGAGTATTGAAATTACGCTGGCAAAGTTTATTTAAAAACTACCGTAAAAAAGTTACCAATACCGTATATCCTAATACGGTTTCGTTTCAGCAGCAGTAATTGCTGCAAAAATATTCTCTAATATTTTTAGGCTATCTATTTTCATTCTATACTTTTAAGCCATGTTTATAATTTTTTTAGTTTTTTATGCAATCCTAAAAATTGCTGCATCAGTATGGCAAACAAACTACTGTTATGCAAAAAATTCAATTCTCCATCCCCGAGCCGTGCCATCAAAACTGGGACACAATGACCCCCACACAACAAGGCCGTTTTTGTAATGCCTGTGCCAAACAAGTGGTTGATTTTAGTGCCATGAGTGATACCCAAGTGTTGAATTATTTCTCCAGTATAAAAAACGAAAAAGTTTGCGGCAGGGCTTATCCCGATCAGTTGGAAAGGGCTATTACCTTACCAAAATACCCAACAAAAAAACTGTTTTGGTACTGGAATTATATCACGATGTTGTTTTTATTCTTTTCAAAAACAAATACTGCCAAAGCACAAGGAGGTATAAAGGTTGTAACACAGTTGCAACCCAATAAAACCAAACCAGTAGATATTAATAGTGCTTTACAGGGCAGGGTTGGGGGGATGGTAATAAATAATAACAATATTGTTAAAGGTAAAATAACTGATGAAGCTGGTAATCCAATTGCTTGTGCAAGTGTAATAATAAAAGGTACTAAAAACGGTGTGGCAACTGATGCCAACGGGTTTTATAAAATAAGAACAAATATAAATTCAGATATAGTTGTAATGACTGCAATTGGTTTTGAACGGAAAGAAATTAGGCTGCAGGCAATAAATACTTTTGATACTGTACTTACTAAAATGGAAACGCAATTAATGGGGGATGTAGTAATTGTAGGCGGTATGATTAACACCGATGAAAATTATTCAGAAGCCGTAAACCCCAGACATATCGCAGTACTTGAAGTAAAGGATAATGCCACATTATTACCTATTAAAAGAGCAACTGTAATTATTGATAAAGTTGGATTTAATACACCCAATTCAGTTTTAACTGATGAAAAGGGTATTTATAAATTAAAGAAGATTAAGGAAGAGGAGACTTACACTGTAACAATTATTGCAGATGGATATATTGATGAAGCAATAGAAATTAAAGGAAGAGATTTTGACGAAAGAAAAATAGTAAAACCAATATTTTTACAAAGAACCCCTTCTTTGGCGGATTATAAAAAATTAGATCCTGTTGTAATTAGTACAACTCAATGCACCATAAGAAAGACCTATACAACGGGTTTTGTTACTGTAAAAGGGCAAATGCTCTCAAGAATTAGTGCTAAAAGAACCTTTACAGATTCAATAAAATTAATAACTACAAAAATTTCGGGTAGTTTAAAAGTTTATCCAAACCCAGTTCAAAAAGGAAACTCAATTAATCTTTCTCTACAACTAAAACAAACAGGCATACACAGTATTCAAATTATTGATGCTGCCGGACAAATTATTTTACAAAAACAAACCAGCGCCACTGCAAAACAGTATATAGAGAATATACAAACCAGCAGCAGTTGGAGCAGCGGCACTTATTTTGTAAGAATATTTGACAATAAAAATAATTTGATTAGCACAAGTAATTTTATTATTCAATAGTATGATTATTTATGCCGGTCATGATGTTTACCTCACAGAGTAATCCAAGCAGGAACATCGGGCCGGTTTTTTTAATTCTCTTTTAGGGGTTACCGGAAAATGCAGGATGAAATTGTTGCAGCGTATTTCTTAAATATTCCCTGTCTAAATGGGTATAAATTTCGGTGGTGGTAATGCTTTCGTGGCCCAGCATTTCCTGAACAGCTCTTAAATCGGCACCACCTTCTACCAAATGTGTGGCAAAAGAATGCCGGAAAGTATGTGGCGAAATACTTTTTGTAATGCCTGCTTTTTTTGCCAAATCTTTTAAAATTAAAAAAACCATTACACGGCTAAGTTTGCTTCCCCTGCGGTTTAAAAACAAAATATCTTGCTGGTCTTTTTTAATATTGATATGTACTCTTATATCATCTTTATAAATCTTTATGTACTTAACGGCATCACTACCAATAGGTACTAATCTTTCCTTATCGCCTTTGCCAATTACTCTTATAAAACCTACATCTAAATACAAACAGCTTATTTTTAAATTCACCAGTTCACTTACCCGTAAACCACAACTGTATAAAGTTTCCAGCATGGCTTTATTACGTCCGCCTTCAGGTTTACTTAAATCTATTTGTGCAATAATATTTTCTATCTCTTCAAAACTTAATGTATCCGGTAATATCCGTTTAAGTTTGGGTGCTTCTAATAAAACAGTAGGGTCGGCAGTTGTTATTTGTTCAAGCAAACAATATTTATAAAAACTTCTTAAGCCCGAAATTATTCTTGCCTGCGATGATGCTGTCATACCCAGTTCTGCAACCCATTTTACAAACTGCTCTAATTCTTTTAAAGTAACTTTTTCGGGCGACTTTACATCTTTATTAAGCAGGAAAGTGGTAAGCTTATCAATATCATGAAGATAAGCTTCTACAGAATTACTGGCTAAAGATTTTTCTAATTGCAACCAGGCTTTATATCCTTTTTTATAAGCGTCCCACATGCTAATTGTACTTCGATTGTTTATTTAAAACAATTATACACTATTTTCGCTGCTTAAATTTCATTTACAGTATTTAATATTTTATATGCAGGCAGTAAATCTCCGTTCCTTTAAGCGAAAAGTAAAGCTTAATAAAAGAAGGATGAAAACTTTTCTTACTAAAACTGAAAATAATCCGCCCCGTGGATTAGATAAACTTACTGTAGCGCTGGAGCCCGAAGTTTGGAAAGAAATTAATTGTCTTACCTGTGCCAATTGTTGCAAAACAATGACGCCAACTTATACCAAAGCAGATATAAAAAGAATTGCTGCTCACTTTAATCAAACACCACAACAGTTTAGTGATAAATGGCTGATATACGAAAAGAAAGATAAGGATTGGCAAAACAA
>JAYSTT010000263.1:0-8845 GCA_043719495.1 Ferruginibacter sp.
TGGGAAATATTTTTTTAGGTATTTATTATAACCTCAGTGTTTGGTATAAACTCACCAATAAAAATAGTTATGGCGCAGTAATAACCGTTATTGGCGCAGTAATTACTATTGTGCTGAATGTTTTATTAATTCCAAAACTGCATTACACCGGTGCTGCCATTGCCACTTTTTCCTGTTACTTATTTATGATGGTAAGCAGTTACCTGCTGGGACAAAAATATTATCCTGTTCCCTACCCTGTAAAAAAATTAGTGGCTTACATTGTTTTGGTAGTATTAATTTTCCTGATTCATTTAGGCATTAATAAAATTTATGCCAATCATCTTTGGTTTTCATTAGTTACAGCTACATTTTTATTTGGATTGTTTACCTGGTTTGTTATAAAAATTGAAGCAAAGGAACTGGCAAAAATTCCGGTGCTGGCAAAATATTTTAAAAATAGGGTTGCCCGCTGATATCGCAGATTACGCAGAACTATGCTATGTTTTCTAATCACCGGGCAAAAAAATTAATGTATGCGCAAGCTGTTACAATATTTATTTAAAAAGCCACTTACCTGGATGGCCAACACACTTAGCACCAAGCCCGAAAAAGAGGCGGTGTTTGCATCACTTACTAAATTGTATAATAGCAGCAAAAAAAATAGCAAAAGGGTTTGCAGTATTTTTATTGATCCTTTAAAAGATAAGTTTATTATTTTTAGCGACCAGCATAAAGGCAGCCGTGACCATGCTGATGATTTTGCAAACTGTGAATTCAATTATTTAAAAGCACTTGAATATTACCATCAGCAAAATTTTAGTTTTATTAACTTAGGCGATAGCGAAGAGTTGTGGAAATATAAAGTAGAAAATATTTTACCGAAAAACGAAAAAGCATTTGCAGTAGAAGCTGCCTTTCAGCCCAATAATTATTTTAAAACATTTGGCAACCACGATATTGTTTGGAAAAATAAATGGGATGTAGAAAGCTATCTTAAAAAATATTTTACAATGCCGTTGCCTGTTTACGAAGGCATAATTTTAAAAACAAATATCAGCAACCAGCCGCTAACTGTATTTTGCACCCATGGCCACCAGGGCGATAAAATGAGCGACAACAACAGTTTTAGCACCTGGGTTGTTGCACATATTTGGGCACCCATACAGCGTTACCTTCAAATAAATGTAAACACACCCAGTAAAGATGATACACTAAGGAACAAACACAATAAACTAATGCACCAGTGGAGCAGCAATAGAAAAAATATGGTGCTAATAACGGGCCATACCCACAAACCGGTTTTTGCATCGGGCAAATATTCCAACCATCCGGCAAATAAAATTGAAAAAAATACAAACGAAAAATTAAAAGCCAGTTATTTTAATAGTGGCTGCTGCTGTTTTAATGATGGTGATATTACAGGTATAGAAATTGAAGGCGGCTATATCCGTTTAATAAAATGGCATGATGAAAATAATTCTTCGGCAAGAAGAATTTTAGAAGAGATTAAGCTGGCAGATTTGATGAAAGATTTAGATTAAAGATTTAGATTAAAGCACCCCGATATTATATTTTTTGCAGGTTATGCCTTGTTAAAATGCCTTCTGTATTTCCTGTATTTAAAGTAGTTGCCGGTTCAAACAACATTATCCATACTTCCTCTTCCGCTACCGGTTTATGCTCCACACCTCTTGGAACAATTAAAAATTCATTTTCTCCAACTTCCACCGTTTTATCTCTGAAATGCATATTGAATTTTCCTTTAACCACATAAAACATTTCATCTTCATTATCATGCTGATGCCATACAAATTCGCCTTTAAATTTTACCAGCTTTATCTGCTGTCCATTCAATTCTCCTGCTATCCTGGGATTAAAGTAATCATTGAATAACGAAAGCTTTTCAGCAATGTTTATTTTTTCCATTGTTGGTTAATATAATGATCGCAAAATTTAATTTAAAAAATAATGATTTAATCATCATCTTTTCCCGCACTAACTTTTACAAACGCAGCTCTTCTTGGTGCAGGCATTACACTATGCAAACCTTTTACGCCTTTCCAGATTACTTCACTAAATTCCAGATCAGGCACCCGGTCTTCTTTACTTAAATCAAATTGTGCACTACGTTGAGTTAATTCATTCCACACTAAATTCTTTTCAGTTAAATCAATATTACTGGGTAATGCAGTATAACCAGTATAATCCGGCGTAGCTGTAAAGCAGCGCCACAGTGGTGTTGCAGCAGCATCAAACTGGCTCATGGGCGCAATACCTAAAATTAATTCCATAGTACGCAATATACTACTGGTGGTGTAAGGGGTATGATCTACAAAATTTCTTTTTACATACGGGCCCACCACATAGGCAGGGCTTCGGTGAGCATCTACATGGTCGGGGCCATTTTGTGCATCGTCTTCCAAAATAAAAACTACACTTTCGTTCCACACTTTACTCTTGCTTAAATATTCAATAAACATACCTACACTTAAATCATTATCGGCAACATGAGCAAATGGTGTTGGCCTTCCTTTACTCATCCCTTCTGTATGGTCGTTTATTAAACGCAGCGTATTTAATTGTGGCAATGCATTAATAGTAACCAGGCTGTCAAAGTCACGTTTCCATTGGTTTACCCTGGTAGTATCCCTTACCTTTTGATCCCAACTGGTATAGTAAGTGCAAAAATGATTTTCCAAAACAGGTATGTTGGCTTTATAATCATCAGCAAATTCTCCATAAGTTCTGTAACTCACTCCAGCTTTTTTACATGCTCCCCAAATAAAATCGCCTTTGTTGTTGGCAATTTTTCTTGTGCCCTCCGCATCATATTCGCCGCCACGGCCACCATAACTGGTAACCCAGTTTTTTTCTAAGTAATCTGTTGCGTAAGCTCCCAGGCTCCAGTTATGCCCGTCGGCACTTACTTCCCCATCTACATAAAAATTATCCAGCAGTACAAAATCTTTTACCAGTTTGTGCTGATTAGGAGTAACCTTTTCTCCAAATAAAACTAAAGAGGTATCACCATTACCTGCTGCTACATCACCCAGCACCTGGTCGTAAGTTCTGTTTTCTTTTACAATATAAAACACATATTTAATTGGAGATTTATCGCCAATTTTTTGTGGAATAGGATTACCTGCTTCTCCTTTAGATAACAGTTCTTTTTCTTTAGTATAGGGTGTGTTTTTATATACCTGCTGAGAAAAAATACCTAACTGTTTTTGTGAAGGCATATCAATAATACTCATGCTGCCTTTCATTAAACCACCTATATATTGTGGCCCATCCTCATCATCGGCCTGGTACTTCACCCTGCGTTTTACAGGGCTTGGCCCTTTAGGATTAGCAAATGAAGAAAACCCTTTTCCGTTAGTTACAAATATCTTTTTACCAATCACTTTTACACAGGTTGGATACCAACCCACCGGAATAAATCCCTTTGAAGTACTGTTGCCAGGTTTACTTACATCAAAAACTGTAAGACAATTATTATCAGCATTTGCAATAAATAATGTTTTTTCATCCGCACTTAAGGCAAGCCCATTGGTGGTGCTACCCGGAGGAGCATCTGGATATAAAGAAGAAGTGAGCGTTTCTATTACTTGATTACTGGCCATATTGATTACAGAAACAGCATTATCGTTGGCATTAGCCACAAATAAAAAATTTCCGTTTTTAGTGAGGCAGAGTTCATTGGGGTTGTCACCTACATCTACACTATTTAATATTGCCCCTTCCAGAGTATTATAGATACTTACTTTATCGCTGCCCCAAATAGAAATATACAAGTCAGTTTTATCAGGAGATAAGAGACAGGTATATGCCTCTCCATCTAATGGTACCTGCTTAATAATTTCTTTAGTTAGAAGATTGATGATATAGAGCGAATTATTATCCTTGGTTACTACATACAGTAAGTGTTTGGCATCGTCAATTTCTATACCGGCGGGAGAAATTTTATTAGGCCATTTCTTGCCCAACATAATACTGTCTTTCAATATTAATTTATTATTTATAATAGCGTATTGCAATATCCAGTTATCGTTGCCGCCGCTGGCATATAAATATTTTTCATTGCTGCTGAACTTTAAACCCAACCAGCTTTTTTTAATTTCAATATTATCCAGAATTTTTTCTGTTTTGATATCTATCAGTTGCAATGTTTGTTTACTTTGGCCATTGTTGGTAACAGCCATTAATTTTTTTGAATTACTTACTGCCATATTTAAGGGCAAATCCCCCAGTGGTAAACTTCTTCCGGCGGGAGAAAGCGACCAGCCATTAGGCAGCGTAAGTTGCTTTTGGGCAAATAAAAGGGTTCCAAATACAATTGATGCAGTTAATAAAATAAATTTCCTTTTCATTATAATAATATTATACTACTAAGGTAGCGAAAGATGTAAACAACCGCTTTTAAACAATCTTATTTCTATATTAACATGCTGGTAGCAAAAAATACCCCGGCTATAAATATAATCAAGAGAGGGGTTCAAACTTTATTTTTAATGTACAATTATAGCAGTACCAGAAAAAATTGATCTACGGATGAACAGAGATAGTATATTTTCCCGCCGGCAATTCAAAAGAAACATGTTTTTTATCAATTCTGTTTTGTAAAAATGATTGGCCTTTACTTTTTTCAGAAAAAATTATTTTTTGTTGCGCTGTCACCGGCAGAGTAACCAATGCACGGCTGCCCCGTGGTATGGTCATTTCAAATACCTGTTTATCGTTACCGTAGTTTTTCCAGTTGGATATAATTTCACCCAAGGGGGAATGGTACGTTACAGATACATGGGATAAACCTTCGGGCAAACATGGGCTTATGAAAAAATTTTCAAAGCCCGGATGATCGGGGTCGGGTCGTATGCCGCCGAGCCACTTGTAGAACCATTCGGAGATCATTCCAAACATTGGATGACAATTAGAATAGGTATCATCACTTTCTTTCCAGGTTTCCCAGATGGTGGTGGCTCCCTTGTCGATCATATACCCCCAGCCGGGGTATGCTCTGCTGTTTACAATTTTGTAAACAGCTTCTGCATTACCGGTTTTTGATAAAGCCTCCAGAATAAATTTGGTTCCAAAAATACCGGTGGTAAAATGTTTTCCCGGTACAGCTATTGTTTTTAATAAAGAATCTGTTGCCCTGTTCAATTCATCCGCAGGAATAATATCATGATATAGCAAAGTGGCAAATAGTGTTTGTTTGTTTATCGGCTCAGGTACGGCCTGCCGCCAAAACTTATTTAAAATAATGGTTTGCAATTTGCCGGCCAAGTCATCAAACTGTTTTTCATGCACACGATCACCCATGATTGCAGAAAATCTTTTCATGATCCTGGCACATTGCAGGTAATGGGCTGTACCGGTGAGCTCAACCGGAACCGGCTCCAGCGATTCATGATCACTCAGCCCTTTGTCAACGATTCCTTCCGGGTGTATCCTACCTGCTTTCTGCATCCATGCCAGGTTGGTATTGTATAATTCTTTGATGATGGCACTGTCGTTATAATACAGCAAAAGATCGTATTGGGTGATCAGGAAAGCAGATTCCCAGCTGAGGCCACAGTAATTTATCCCAACGTAAGGAGCAGTGTCAACGAATGTGGAATCGTTCATGGCATCCACCCAATCGTACACGGTTTTACGGTAAAATTGCTGCATATCATAATTGTATATGAATGCTTCACAGGTTGCATTAAGGTCGCCGCCATAACCAAATTTTTCCCGGGCCGGGCAGTCAGACTGTACACTTACCAGATTGGCCAGGAAAGTTCTTTCTGTAATTTTTTGAATTTTATTGATCAGTTCATTTGAAGAGGAGAAATGGCTAATATTCTTCACATTTGTATTTAAAGAAATGCCTTCAATATCACTGAAGCCCGGTTTTACAGCCAATCCTGCAATTTCCATATACCGGAAAGTATGAAAAGTAAACTCAGGGCTGTACCATGTATCGGTGTTATTACCAAAAATATAACTGTCCGATTGCCAGGCAATGGCCGGAGCACCGGGGCCGCCATTTGCCCTTTTGATCTGGCCTGCAACAGTGGTCATGGGGTTAAGTTCTCCATTCGGGTATTTCCTTTCTCCAAAACGAAAGGTTACCGTATCACCCGGATTTCCTTTCAGGTGAATACGGTATAGCCCGGTAAAATTTACACCCATGTCAACCAGCCACTTACCTTTTTGTATAGACGAAATGTATACAGCGGATATGATATCCCTGGCCTGCACCGCAGGGAAAAATGCTTTTTGTAACCTGCCTCCGGGCCCTTCAAATTTTGATACTTGTTTCCAGTTATCATCATTAAAACCAACAGTGGCCCATCCCGCTATTTCTTTATTGGCATCATAAACCTCGCCCAGATAAACATTGTTTTTTTGAATAGGGCCATCGGCCCATTTCCAGGAATCATCCGTAACAATCTCCTCTGTTTTGCCATTTTTATATTCCAGTTTTAAAAGGGCAATGAATACCGGTTTGCCGGTTGGGAGAGCCTTCCTCAGGTTCAGGTTGCCCCACAATTTCATTGGGAGTGGATCATAGAAACCTTTGCCCAAAGTAACAGCCAGGCAGTTTGGGCCCTGCCGGATTGTTTTAGTAAGGTCATACTCCGAATAATAAATTCTTTTGCTAAAATTTGTCCATGCCGGATCCAGGTAATTTTTCCCTATCCTGTTACCATTCAGTGAAGAGCGATAATATCCGGCTGCGCTGATATATAAAGTTGCCGAACGAATATTATTTTTTGCCACAAACCCTTTACGAAAAACCGGGGCAGGGTCTGTTTCAAATAAAAGAGAATCTGTTAAGCGTAATGCTTTTTGTGTACCTATCCATGCTGCATTGCCCAGGTCGGTATTATTAAAGATGATTGCGGCTTCTTTTTTAGTGTTGAGGTGCTGGGCAGTACCTGGCAGACTTGTGAAAATTGAAATACCCAATACAATAAAATAAACTTGCTTCATGATGTTTCCGGTATTTTCTAATTTACTGATTAAGTGTGGGGCCTTCAGTCAGCAAGATCAGCTTCTGTTCCAGCAGCAACTGAAGCAGGTAAATATAATATAATTACATGATTACCCCACTGCCATGTTAACAGCAAACCCTAATGGGTAAACTTTTTCAGGCGTGGGAACTTGACCAGTCATTGGATAACGTTATTTATTTATACGCAGCAATGCATAGTGATAAAAATAACCATGCAATTAATAACGGATGTGTTTTTTCCTGAATGTTACGCTGGGGTAACTTGCCTCTAATACTTCTTACTCAACTCATAAATAATCTTTTTATCCCCTTCACTTATTGCGGTAATACTATCCTGCTGTAAAAAATGCAGTTTAAAAGCTTTAATGGCAGCAACAGAATCTTTTGTATCATAGCCAATGATTCGTAATGATTGTATGGTATTAAAATTATCGGGTAATTTTACGTTGACCGTATCATACCAGTTACCAAAACCATTTTGTGCCAGCAACTGCCAGGGAAAATATTTATTGGGATCCACTTTTCTTTTAGGTGCTATATCGCTGTGGCCAATAAAATTTGCGGTAGGTATATTATTATTCTTTTTTAATTGCTTTAGCACCTGCAGCAAACTTTTTATTTGTGCAGCAGTAAAATTTTCAAAACCATTATTGTCTAATTCAATACCAATACTACTGCTGTTTACATCGGTAACATTGCCCCATTTGCTGTTGCCTGCATGCCATGCCCTTAAATAATCGTTAAGCATGTGGTGTATGGTACCATCTTTACAAATTACATAATGGGCACTTACCTGTGTACTGGGTAAAGTAAAAGTTTTTAATGTACTGTCGCAGGCATTTTGTGCAGTGTGGTGTATAATTACAAAGTTGGGTTTACGCATTCCAAAGTTGGTAGTACCCACCCATTGCTCAGCCATCCTGGCGCTGTCGATGGCTCCGGGTTGTTTACGCAATTCTTTTGAAAATGCTTTGGCTTGTTTTTTATAACTGCGGTTGGTTGCTGCGTATTTACTGCTGCAACTGTTGCTTACAACAACAATAAAAAGCAGTATAATTATTTTGTATCGCATTCCTTAAATTTTGTAACCGAAAGTTAGTTTAAAAAAAGTACCCCAATTTAGCATCAATAAAAAAAGCTGCCGGTAAAGGCAGCTCATTATTAATTATTCATTGCTAATTATTCATTACAAAGTTGCCATATCAATTACAAACCTGTACCGTACATCTCCCTTAATCATTCTTTCGTAGGCTTCATTAATGTCTTTCATGGCAATTACTTCCACATCGCTTACAATATTATGTTTGGCACAATAATCCAGCATTTCCTGTGTTTCGGGTATACCGCCTATTAATGAACCCGCCAAACTTCTTCTTTGAAAAATAAGATTGAATGCAGCAACAGGTGGTGCCGGTGGTGGTACACCCACACATACCATGGTACCGCTGGTTGTAAGCATGCCGAGGTAAAAATTATAATCATGCGCTGCAGAAACAGTATTCAAAATAAAATCAAAATAATTAGCCACGGATTTTACCTGTTCCGCATCGGTTGTTAATACAAATTTATGAGCTCCCAATCTTTTAGCATCTGCTGCTTTTGCAGCCGTATGGCTAAGCATAGTCACTTCTGCACCCATTGATACCGCTAACTTTACTCCCATATGGCCAAGGCCACCCAAACCAAGGATACCCACTTTTTGTCCTTTACCCACTTTCCAGTGGCGCAATGGAGAGTAAGTAGTAATACCTGCACAAAGTAAAGGTGCCACAGCTTCCAGCGGTTGTTTATCAGAAATGCGTAAAACAAAATCTTCGTGACATAAAATTTGTTTGCTATAACCGCCAAAGGTTACACCAC
>JAYSTT010000264.1:0-8833 GCA_043719495.1 Ferruginibacter sp.
AAACAGGCCGACAAAGAAATTGCTGAAGGCAAATACCGTGGACCTTTACATGGTATACCTTATGGCTTAAAAGATTTATTTGCAGTTAAAGGAACAAAAACTACCTGGGGCGCTGCTCCCTATAAAAATCAAACAATTGATGAGGATGCCTACGTTTATACTAAACTTAAAGATGCCGGTGCAGTACTTATTGCAAAATTTACATTAGGTGCTTTGGCAATGGGTGATTACTGGTATGGGGGCAGAACAAAAAATCCCTGGAATTTAAAAAGAGGTTCCAGTGGTTCTTCTGCCGGTTCTACTGCTGCAACTGTTGCAGGACTGGTGCCATTTGCAATTGGCACCGAAACCTGGGGCTCTATTATTTCTCCTGCCACCAATTGTGGTGCTACGGGCTTGCGCCCAACCTTTGGCAGCATCAGCAGAAGTGGTGCCATGGCCCTAAGTTACAGCCTGGATAAAGTAGGCCCCCTTTGCAGAAGTGCGGAAGATGCGGCAGTTGTTTTTAACTATTTACATGGTACCGATGGTAAAGACCAGGCTGCAGTAAGCATGCCTTTTAATTATACCGGTACAACTGATTTTAAAAAACTTAGAATTGCTTATGCCAAAAATTATTTTAATAAACTAGATACATCAGCCAATGAATTAAAAGTGCTGGAAGTGTATCGTAAACTTGGTGCACAGTTAATTCCGGTTGATTTTCCGGATTCTGCTGTTTATAATTTTGATATTATGAGCATCATCATCAGTGCAGAGTGTGCTGCCCAGTTTGATGATTTTACCCGTAGCGAAATGGATGATATGATGACAAGACAGGGAAAAAATGACTGGCCCAACCAGTTTCGTTCGGCAAGATTTATACCGGCAGTGGAATATATTAATGCCTACCGCCACCGTTATTTATTAATGCAAAAAGTGAATGAAGTTATTAACCAATACGATGTTTTTATTTGCCCAACCTTTAGTGGTAACCAGGTGGCCATAACCAATCTTACCGGTCATCCCGCTCTCTGTTTCCCTACAGGATTTAACAAAAATAAATTACCCACTAATATTACGTTGACAGGAAAACTATATAGCGAAGCAATATTATTAGCCGCCGCCAAAGCTTATCAGGATGCTACTGATTTTAATAAACAACACCCAGAATTTTTTAAATAAAAAAGCGCCTTGAAAAATTTAATTTTTTATTTGGTAATTTAAACTTCGTATTTTTTTACACAGCTGGACACTGACATTTTATTATAGAAATTTATACTGATGAATATAAAGTGCCTATTTAATACCGTTGCAAGTATGTTCTTCCGGTTAAAATAATATACAATTATTCGTGATATTAATTATATGCCGATATGAGCGGTATCATTTTATTATACTAACCAAAAAACCACATTCGCTGACAATTTTAATACCAGCTGAGTATTAACTGTAAAAAATAAAAACAATATTAATACTTTAATTTACAAGCAGCATAAACCGTTTTTAGTTTTTTAAAAAATAATTATCTTACAAAAAATAACTTGTTATATGCCCGGCAGCAATAAAATTTACAAAGTAAAAGCAAATGAATTTGAATTTTCTTTTACAGCTGATGAAATCAATCAAATTGACTTCATAAAAAAATCCCCGGCAGAATTTAATGTTATAAAAGATCACAGGTCGGTTAATGTACACTTATTAGAATCTGATGTTACCGGTAAAGCTGTAACCGCAGAAGTAGATGGTGAAAGTTTTACTATTGAAATAAAAGATGAACTTGACCAGATGCTGGAGAAAATGGGTTTTGATGCTGCACCTGCAAAACATATTAAGGAGGTAAAAGCACCCATGCCAGGTCTGGTGCTGGATATAGCGGTTAAGGAAGGGCAGGTAGTAAAAGAAGGAGAAAAAATATTAATACTGGAGGCAATGAAAATGGAAAACAGTATTATGATACATGCAGATGCAACCATAAAAAAAATTAATGTTAAACCCGGGCAGGCTGTTGATAAAGGGCAGGTACTGATTGAGCTGGAATAATTTAATAGAAATACTTATCCGGAAAAATAATTTTTACAGATTCAAGATAATAATATGAAAAAAATATTAGTTGCCAACAGAGGAGAAATTGCTTTACGCATCATGCGTACTATTCGTAAAATGGGTATTCAGTCTGTAGCTGTTTTTTCTGAAGTTGACAGGCAGTCTCCACATGTGTTATTCGCAGATGAAGCGGTTTGTTTAGGTGCTGCCCCTTCCAGTCAATCTTATTTAAATGGTGATAAGATCATTTCTTTTTGTAAAGAACTGGGCGTTGATGGCATTCATCCCGGTTATGGATTTTTGAGTGAGAATGCAGATTTTGCTCAGAAAGTGGAAAATGCCGGGATAACTTTTATTGGCCCTGGCCCCGATGCTATTAGAGTAATGGGCTCAAAGCTTGCAGCAAAAGATTGTGTAAAAAAATACAATATTCCAATGGTACCCGGTATTGATAAAGCCATTGAAGATATTACAGTTGCCAAAAAAACTGCAGAACAAATTGGGTATCCCATTCTCATTAAAGCTTCCGCAGGCGGAGGCGGTAAAGGAATGCGGATTGTAGAAAAGGAGGCCGACTTTGAAGAACAAATGCAACGTGCTGTGAGTGAAGCAAAATCTTCATTTGGAGATGGCTCAGTTTTTATAGAAAAATATGTTACCTCTCCACGCCATATAGAAATTCAGGTTCTGGCAGATAAATTCGGGAATATCATTCACTTGTTCGAAAGGGAATGCAGCATTCAGCGCCGGCACCAAAAAGTTGTTGAGGAATCTCCTTCTTCTGTATTAACACCGGAACTAAGAAATAAAATGGGTGAAGCGGCAGTAATGGTAGCTAAATCCTGCAATTATACCAGCACCGGTACAGTTGAATTTTTAATGGATGATCAATTAAATTTTTATTTTCTTGAAATGAATACCAGGCTGCAGGTGGAGCATCCCGTTACAGAAATGATTACCGGAATTGATTTGGTGGAAGAACAAATAAAAATTGCAAGAGGAGAAAAATTGAGTTTTACACAGGATGATATTTCCATTAACGGCCACTCGGTAGAATTAAGAGTGTATGCCGAAGATCCGCTGAATAATTTTTTACCGTCAATAGGTACCTTAACCAAATATGTAAAACCAACAGGCGAAGGTATAAGAGTTGATGATGGATACCGGGAAGGGATGCCCATCCCTATTTATTACGATCCCATGATTGCAAAACTGGTAACCTATGGAAAAAACAGAACAGAAGCTATTCAGAAAATGAAAAGCGCTATTAAAGAATATAAGATTGAAGGATTATCCACCACATTGCCCTTTGGTACTTTTGTGTTTGAACATGATGCATTTATTTCGGGCAGGTTTGATACCCATTTTGTAAAAAATTATTACACTCCCGAAAAAATAAAAGAAAAGCAAAAAGCCAATGCTGAAATTGCTGCCATTGCCGCCTTAAGATTTTGGATGGACCAACAAAAATTGTTGACACCTGTAGAGAACAAAACCACCAGTTGGAAACGCAGGTTGGCACATTAATAATAAAAAATAAAGTCGAAAAATTATGAAATCAAAAGTTGAAATACTTAGAGAAAAATTAGAAGAAGGCAAATTGGGTGGTGGCATAAAAAGGATAGAGACGCAACATAAAAAAGGAAAGCTTACGGCAAGGGAACGCATTACTTTATTAATGGACCAGGGTTCTTTTGAAGAGATTGGTGCATTGGTTATTCATCGCACCAAAGATTTTGGTATGGACGGACAATTGTATTATGGTGATGGTGTTATTACAGGTTATGGTACGGTTAATGGCCGATTGGTGTATGTATTTGCACAGGATTTTACCGTTTTTGGCGGAGCATTATCCGAAACCCATGCAGAAAAAATTTGCAAAATTATGGATATGGCTATGAAGTCGGGAGCACCAATGATTGGGTTGAATGATTCAGGTGGTGCCAGAATTCAGGAGGGTGTAAGATCATTGGGTGGATATGCAGACATTTTTTTCAGAAACGTTCAATCATCTGGTGTTATACCACAAATCTCTGCTATCATGGGGCCATGTGCAGGTGGTGCTGTGTACTCTCCAGCAATGACAGATTTCACTATCATGGTGGAAAACAGCAGTTATATGTTTGTAACCGGCCCCAATGTTGTAAAAACAGTAACCAATGAGGAAGTTACATCAGAAGAGTTAGGTGGTGCCTCAACGCATTCCACCAAATCAGGAGTAACCCATCTTACTGCTGCAAATGATATGATTTGTATTGAGCAGGTAAAAATATTATTAAGTTATATGCCGCAAAACTGCGAAGATGTTGTACCTAAATTACACTACAACCTGGGCGATGAAACCAGGGAAGTTTTAGAAAATATTGTACCGGAAAGTGCCAACCAACCTTATGATATCCGTTCGGTTATTGATGGCATTTGCGATTTGGATTCATTCTTTGAAATTCATAAGTATTTTGCAGAAAATATTGTGGTGGGCTTTGCAAGAATTGCAGGAAGAAGTATTGGTATTGTTGCCAATCAACCCATGTGCCTTGCAGGCGTACTGGACATAAAAAGTTCAGTAAAAGGGGCAAGGTTTACCCGTTTTTGCGATTGCTTTAATATTCCCTTACTGGTGCTGGTTGATGTGCCTGGATTTTTACCGGGTACCGACCAGGAATGGAATGGAATAATAACAAATGGAGCAAAGTTGTTGTATGCATTAAGTGAAGCTACCGTTCCCCGTATAACTGTTATTACAAGAAAAGCATATGGTGGTGCCTATGATGTGATGAATTCGAAACACATTGGTGCAGATATGAACTTTGCATGGCCCACTGCAGAAATTGCTGTAATGGGTGCCAAAGGCGCAAGTGAAATTATTTTTAAAAATGAAATTGCCACTGCAGATGATCCGGCAAAAAAATTGCTGGAAAAAGAAGCTGAATATGCTGAGTTGTTTGCCAACCCTTATACTGCTGCCGAAAGAGGATTTATTGATGAAGTAATAGAGCCAAGGGAAACCAGAAAAAAATTAATAAAAGCTTTTGCCATGCTGGAAAACAAAGTGGTTAAAAGACCAAGGAAAAAGCATGGGAATATTCCATTGTAAAAATATCAAACTTAAAAACCAATTGATTAAGTTATAATGCTTCGTTTCCTTTTCTTTTGTAATCGTGGTCTTCATAAAAATATTCATCTCAGGTGTATTGGGAGGGTTTACCAAATTTTAATATTTTATAAACCATCCAAATCAATGCAATGGGAGCAATAGAAAATAAAAAAAGATAATCCCTTGCTGCTAGAAAAGAAAAACAAAGCATTGTATACAATTACAAAGCCGGTAACAATAATTATTGGAAATTTTATTTTATGCATTGCTATATAATTTTATTTTTTAAACAATTTTCTAATAGGAAAGTTCATAAAATAATACAACTGAATATTTTTTAATGGTCGTAATACCTTAATTCATTTTAAACTATTTTCATGCATACTTTTTCTTCCGACATTGAAATTGCGTAGGCTGCTAAAACCCTCCACATAAAAACAACTGCTGCCGGTATCGGTATAAAACCCGATGACATGGAATATTATGGAAAGCACAAGGCAAAATTATTACTAAAATTTATTGATTAAGAAAAAATAAAACAACAGCATCTTATACTGGTAACTGCAATAACACCAACTCCGGCAGGTGGAAAAGGGATGACAGATCTTGCCAGGGCAGTAACTGAAAAAATAGAAAAAAAAGAAAGCGATTTTCATCCTTTGTACGACAGTAATCTTAGTGTAGAAGATAAAATCCATAGCCTATCATCAAATATTTACGGGGCCAAATCAGTTGCTTATTCTGCAAAAGCAAAAGTGCAGCTTAAACGCATTAACGAACTTGGTTTTGATAAGTTTCCGGTTTGTATGGCTAAAACTCCAAAAAGTTTATCAGATGATGAGAAGAAAATTGGCAGGCCTACAGACTTTGTAATAACAGTAAGAGAATTTGAAATTGCCAGTGGTGCAGGTTTTATAATTCCAATTTTAGGTGATATGATGCGAATGCCGGGCCTGCCCTCTGTGCCTGCTGCTGAAAATATGGATATTGATGCTGATGGAAAAATTAGCGGACTACGTTGAAATTTTATTTACTAAAAAAATCAGGGGCCAGAAGCTCAATAACTGGCAGAGCACCAATTGATTTAAAAGTTTAAAAGTTCCCTCTTCCCCAAAAAAAAATATTTTTTTAAAAGCAAAACTAAAAATTGGAATGATTTATGTGGTTAATTACTTCCGTCCCCTGGTAATTTTTATCCCTAATTAAAAAATCAGGCAATGGAAAATAGATACCAAACACTGCAAACCATTTATGAACTGGTAAAAAATGATGCTCATCCCACTTCAAGCGTCCTTTATCCCAACGAAATTATTGTACGTCAAAATTTTCCATGGGATGAGATAGTAAAATACCTGGACGAATTAAAGTCAGAGAATCTTATTAATATTTTACAGCATTCCCCTGCAGTAATCTTTATTACAGAACAAGGTTTTCAATATATCCGTTCTGCAAGATCTAAATCGGGAAATTTTATGTACGCAGCCTGATTTTTAATTCAGGCAAAAAAATAATTGTATTAAATTTCAGCTATATACAATTGTATTATCAAAGGCTCCACCCTTCTCTGTAATTACGTTTTACAAACTGGTTGGCTTCATCAAAATTTGTAATCTTCATATTTTCCCCATCCCAAAGTAATTTTATATTACGGCCGGGATAATCAATATTATTACCATTCTTTTTTTGAATATCATAACTCCTTATGGCAAGGTTACCCATTAATATACTTTCTGTAAGTGGGCCTGCAATATCAAAATGAGAACTAAGTCCTTTGGCTTCCTTACTGCCATAACCGGCAATGGCTGCTTCTACCCATGCAGCATAGTGGCCATCATCGCCATTCTTTACCCGGGCTACAGTTTGTGGTACTTTTGTTGTGTTGGTTTTAGAAGTAGGCAACAATTGTGGATTAATACCATAAGTACCCGCCATCATTTTTCCTTTAGTGCCAATAAAAATAACGCCGTTTCCACCATCACCCATTATTTCATTTGCACCCAATTCTGCAGGCCGTGAAGGTTGTATACCTCCATCCATCCAATGCAATTCTACATCAGGCTTACCATTTTTACCTTTAAAATTTAAAGTGATGTGAGAAGCGATGGGCCCGCTTTCAGGATAATAACCCTTGTTCCAGTTCTCAACGTATTTAGTTGCCACACTGCATTCTGCACTGGTTGGATAACCTAATCCCATAACCGCAAATGCAGGCGCCATAATATGACAAGCCATATCACCCAAAGCACCGGTACCATAATCCCACCAGCCACGCCAATTAAACGGCAGTAACTCTTCAAAATAATCTCTTTTTGGTGCGGTACCCAGCCATAAATCAAAATCAAGCTCAGCAGGAATGGCTGAAACATTTACCGGACGTGGTACACCCTGTGGCCAGATTGGCCTGTCAGTATAGCAATAAATAGTATGTACATTTCCTATTACCCCTGCATTGTACCAGTCTTGCAATTGCCGCACCCCATCGCCTGAAGAACCCTGGTTACCCATTTGCGTTACTACTTTATATTGGTGTGCAGCTTTTGTAAGCATACGGGCTTCGTAAATATCATGTGTGAGTGGCTTTTGTACATAAACATGTTTATTCAGTTGCATGGCAGCCATGGCAGCAACAGCATGTGTGTGATCGGGTGTAGAAACAGAAACTGCATCAATTGACCTTCCTTCCTTGCTTAGCATTTCCCTGAAATCTTTATAATATTTTGCATTGGGGAATTTTTTACGGGTTTCCATACTCTGGCGATCATCCACATCGCACAAAAATCCAATCTCCGCTTTTCCACTTTTAAAAAATTGATTGATATCATCGGCACCTTTACCACCGGCACCAATACCCGCAATTATTAATTTATCGCTGGGGGCAATAAAGCCACGGCCCAATACATGCCGGGGTACAATAAAAAATCCGGCAGAAGCCAAAGCAGTATTCCGGATAAATGATCGCCTGGAGGGCTGAAAGTCAATTTTCTTTTTCATAAAGATGCATCGTATTTTTTTGTAAAATTAAGAAAACTCATTATGCCAAAACCTGGCAGATTTTAATTTCCTCATATTGGAAAATCAAAATCAAAAACAAACCGCTCTGCTTTTGGCAAAGGTTTCCGTGGCAGCATATCTGTACGCATGGCTGTGTTATATACAAATGCGGCAACAATAACAGCGGCCTGCTTCAGGTCATCAATACTTAAATGATCGTAAGTATCCATATTGCTGTGGTGGGTTCTGGTTTCGTATTCCAATGGATCCTGTATAAACTGAAAGCCGGGTATGCCCACGGCATCAAAACTAATATGATCGGTACTACCGGTATTGCTAAGCGTTACTCCGCTATTGGCACCCATATCAGTAAATGGTACTAGCCAGGTTTTAAAAATTTCCCGTACAGCTTCATTACCTTGTGTGTAAATACCCCGTATTTTACCACTGCCATTATCTAAGTTATAATAGGCAGAAATATTGGCGTGTTCTGGTTTTAATACCATATCAGCAGGATTACCAAAGTGTTTTTTTACGTAACCAAAACTACCGTAGAGGCCCTGCTCCTCGCCTCCCCATAATGCAATTCGAATGGTACGTTTGGGTTGTATGCCAAGGGTTTTTAAAATACGCATGGCTTCCAGCATTACAATACAGCCTGCTCCATTGTCGGTGGCGCCGGTACCGCCCGCCCAACTATCTAAGTGGCCACCCATCATTACT
>JAYSTT010000265.1:0-3602 GCA_043719495.1 Ferruginibacter sp.
CAGATAGGCGACTTTTTGGTAGGCCCTGCTTATTTGCCCTGGGGATGGATGGGTAATATAGATGGCCTGGGCGGCCCATTGCCAAAATCATGGATGGAAAAACATAAACTGCTCCAGCAAAAAATACTTGAAAGAGAACGTGCTTTTGGGATGACCCCAGTTTTGCAGGGATTTACCGGGCATGTACCTGAATCAATTAAGGAAGTATATCCTAATGCAAAACTTCATAAAACCGGAGATTGGTCTGCAGGTTTTGGTGGAACTTTCTTTCTTGATCCCGGAGACGAATTGTTTAAACGAATAGGAAAGTTATTTATAGAGAAACAAACAGAAATGTATGGCACCAATCATTTTTATTCAGCCGATTGCTTTAACGAAGTAAATCCTGATACGGATGATCCGGCGTTTTTAGCAAACATGAGTAAGTCTGTTTATCAATCTCTATCTGCGGCAGATCCAAAAGCTGTTTGGGTAATGCAGGCTTGGTTTCTGTATTATAACATTAACGATTTTTGGAAAGAACCTCAAATCAAAGCACTGCTTGGTGCCGTACCCGATGACAAAATGATTATCCTTGATCTGTATGGCGAACAACACCCAACCTGGAAAAACAAATCTTCTTTTTATGGTAAGCCGTGGATATGGAATGTGCTTTATAATTTTGGTGGACGCACAAGCATGAACGGCAAACTTGCAGCCATGTCAGGAAACATTCAAGAAGCAATAACGAGTCCTCAAAAGGGCAAGCTTTCCGGCATTGGTATGGCGATGGAATACTTTGGAAACAATCCTGTTGTGGAAGAATTTGTTATGAGCATGGTATGGAACAAGGAAGTGCCGGATGTAAAAAACTGGCTTGTATCTTATGCTACCAACCGATATGGTGCTGAAAATGAATATGCAGCAAAAGCCTGGGAAGGGATGTTAAAAACTGTTTATAATACACACAATCAATATGGCACTTTTTTGTGCGAACGACCGGGGTTTTATAATCCTAAGATGGCTTACCGTACCAGCCCTGTTGCTGGTTATGATAATAAAATTCTCAGTGATGCTTTAGAAGATTTATTAAAATGCTCCAATCAATTTAAGAAACTGGATACCTATCAATTTGATGTAGTAAATCTTACAAGGCAATTTATTAGCCCCTTAGCTTATTATTGGATACTTGAATTGGAGGATGCATATAAAAAGAAAGACCTGAATAGATTTTTGAAAGTGAAGGCACAATTTATTTCGCTCATAAAAGATTTTGACTTGCTGTTATCAACAAGAAAAGAATACCTTTTAGGAACCTGGCTGGAAGATGCAAAAAGCTGGGGTGAATCAGATAAAGAGAAGGCACTTTATGAAAAGAATGCTCGTAATTTAATTACTCTTTGGGGCGAAAAATGTACAGAAAATCAATACGACGATTTAAATACGTATGCGTACAAACAACTGGCAGGCATGTTTTCTGATTATCATTTAGTGAGATGGAATAAGTTTTTTGATGAGGTAGAAACAGCACTAAAAAATAATACAAACTGGGATAGAAACCCTTTTCTTGAATCGTCCTGTGAGTGGGAAAAGAACTGGTCGCAGCAGCGTAACACATTTACTAAAACTGCTAAAGGTAACCCTATAGAAGTATCAAGAACAATATGGAAAAAATATTCCAATTTAATGATCAATAAGGGTAATAAATAAATGCTTGGCTTTAGCGGTTGCAATTTTATAAATGCTTAATACAAAAATTATGAAGTCAAAAACAGCCTTATTATTTTCTGTCATTTATTGTTTCATTTCCTTTACAGCCAATGCTCAAAACAGTGTGCAAGAGCCATCCACACACAAGCCGATGAAAGACTATGGATTAAAAGAATATATTTATTTATCTAAAGACTTACCACATACGGAAGACAAACCTTGGCGACTTGTATGTCAGATGCCTTATAACTGTCATTTTCAACCATGGATTCGATTAAAGAGTTTGGAAGGAAATATTGTTAGTCTCAACTCCAGTAATGCGTTGGTACTTTATCTTACAAAAACAGAAAATTACAAGACAACAACGGGTGAGCAGGCTTATGAAGCAAAGCATTGGATAAGTGGCGAAGGTGCTATTTATACTATTCCAGCAGGCGTAACAGTAGAAGAAGCAAAATACCGTGAAACTGGCTATGATACAGAGTTTGCCGGTTCGTTTGAGTGCAATGACAACGACTATAATGTGCTATGGAAAAAAGGAGCCAGAACAGCTTATCTCTGCATGAGGGATCATTTTTATGATTGTCCGGATAGGGAAAGAGTTGGATTTTGGGGCGATGGAACGCCTGAATTAAATCAATGTTTTTATGCGTTTGATACTGCATCACATGCACTGTGTAAAGAGCTTGTGCTGCGGCCACTCGATGCAGGTTTTTATCCCGGTCAGCAATTGGAGTTTTTGGGTGAATATGGCTTGTGGTTTTATTATATGCAAACCGGCGACAAGCAATCTATGAAGACAGTGTATGATTCAACAAAAAACTTTCTCTTTAATACTTATAAGTTTGGCAATAAAAAACAATGGTTCGATTGGGGGAAAGACATCAAAGATGCTGCGGTGATGGAGAATTGTTTTATGTATATTGATCTTAAAACATTAAAAAAAATAGCCTTGCTAACCGGCCATGCTGTGGATACAATTGCTATCAACAAAAAACTTGACAGCATAAAAATTAACTTTAATAAAAGTTACTGGAAAGGTAATTATTATTTGTCGGCGCAGGTAACTACGCCAGACGACAGGGCAAATGCAATGGCAATAAATGCAGGTCTGGCAGAAACTAACAAGTGGGATGCGATCTATAATAATGTACTTACAAAATACACCAACTCCAGTTGCTTTTTTGATAGATGGGTGTTTGAAGCGCTTTGCAAAATGGGTAAAGAAGAATATGCACTGCTAAGAATGTACAACCGCTATAAAACAATGATACCAGCAAGTTTTACCACGCTGTGGGAACATTACGACCGGTGGTGGGCATCCTGGAAAAATACTTATGATGAAGGCTCCTCACTCAATCACGGATGGAACCCTCCTGTAATTATTCTTTCTCAAACCATTGCAGGCGTATCACCCGAAGAAGCAGGATGGAGCACCTATCATGTTTTGCCAAAGGAGGCATTTTTAACCTCCATCAAAGTGGTGGTGCCATCCGTAAAAGGTGCAATAAACGTTGAAATAAAAAAGACCACAACGGACTATTCAATCGGCCTTACTTCTCCACTTAATACCACAGCTATAGTTGGTATTCCCAAACGCTCTTTCTCAACACTACAATCAATAAAAGTAAATGGGATAATTATTTGGGATGGAACATATAAAGGAGGAGTGAATGGCATTTCATGGGTTGGAGAAGAAGCCGGTTATATAAAGTTTACTGCTGTGCCCGGGAGCTGGAATTTTGTTGGAACAGGCATACTGCTAATCAATTCACCTAAGCCAGTTCCGCCGCCTGCTGCAAATGATAGTGTACTCAATAAAAAATATTGGACTGCCTCATCAATGGTTAAAAAAAGTACTTATCTTTTTAATGATGACAGCATTTGTATTGATGCTGCTAGCGCAATTGATG
>JAYSTT010000266.1:0-3600 GCA_043719495.1 Ferruginibacter sp.
TATTTTTTTGCTTTTCTAAGAAAGAGTTTATTTTTTTGAAGCAGAATCTTTGCCTGGATAATTATTGGTTTCTGAGGATGGTTTTACATTTGTTTGCCCATCGCTGCCGGCAACAATTTTCTCTAACTGCTTTTTATCGTCTTTGTATTTGCTGGGGCACTTTAAAGTAATACTCTTACATTCAAAAACATCTCCCTGCATTTTTCCCTGCAATACCACCCTTTCACTTTGTTCCAGTTCGGTTGGTTTACTGTTGTGATAAATTACTTTTGTTTGGGAACCCAGACTGTCAACAATACTAAAACTTAAATAGTTAGGGTTTTTTACTGCATCATATTCAATGGGTTGTGATTTATCTAATCTTGCAATAAGGTGCACATATTTGCCCTGTTTACTTTTAGCAGAACTGATGGTATCGTATGTAGAAAAGTCGGAAGAAGGAAAGCCAAAAATGATTAAAGCAACAATAAGCACCGCAATACCTACCAGAATAACAATATGTGTTTTTTTCATAGTCTAAAATTTCGCTTCAAAGTTATAACAAAACAGCTGTACTTACGTTAATGTTAAGTGTTTTTTCACATGCAACTAAAATTGATTCAATGTCAACTATATTTGCAAACCTATTAATATTTTGAAATGACCGATCTTTCTCTGTTTGATTCCAACGCGGTTGGCAACCCCAACAATAATATCTTTAGTTTACCATTTCCAGAAGAAGATGCCCGCCTGGTTATTATACCCGTTCCATGGGAAGTTACTGTAAGCTATTCAGCTGGTACTGCAAGGGCCCCGGACCATATTTTAAATGCCAGTTTACAGGTTGATCTCTTTGACTCCGATTACCCCAATGCCTGGAAAAAGGGTTTTTATTTACGGCCCTGCGATAAGAAAGTGATGATGAAAAGCGATTACCTGCGTAAAGAAGCCGAACTGTATATCAATTACATTGCCCAGGACGAAATAGTATCGGAAAACAAGTTCATGTGCAAAACTTTAAAAGAAATTAACGAAGGCAGTAATTTTTTAAATGCCTGGGTTTATGAGCAAACCAGGGAACTGATGAACCGGGGAAAATTAGTGGGTTTATTGGGCGGCGATCATAGCACACCATTAGGATTTTATAAAGCCATTGCAGAAAAATACGAAGACTTTGGTATTTTACATATTGATGCTCATTGCGATTTAAGAAATAATTACGAGGGCTTTAAATATTCTCATGCTTCAATAATGTATAATGCGCTGGAAGAAATTGAGCAATTGAAAAAATTGGTACAGGTTGGCGTAAGGGACTTTTGCGATGAAGAGTTTGATTATATGATTAAAAGTGAAAAAAGAATAATAACCTATTTTGATAAAGACATTAAAGAGCGGCAGTACGAAGGCCAAAACTGGCAAACCATTGCTGATGAAATAATTAATCACCTGCCGCAAAATGTTTTTATTAGTTTTGATATAGATGGATTAGATCCCAAGCTTTGTCCACATACCGGCACTCCGGTGCAAGGTGGTTTTGAAACGGAACAAATTTTTTATCTTTTTAAAAGGCTAATGCAAAGCGGCCGAAAATTAATTGGGTTCGATTTGGTAGAAGTAGGTGTTAGCCACAGCGAATGGGATGAAAATGTAGGTGCAAGGTGTTTATTTAAGCTTTGTAATATGATGGTGGCTGCAAACAGTTAACCGTTTAATTGGTTTATTAGTAAGTACACTTTATGGGTTTTAATTTTTTGCAAAGTTTTTTACAGAATAAATCTGCTTCTTTTATTCATGAACCAGTTTATATTTACGCTAAAGGATAACAATCAAAAAGCCTTTAATTCATTTTTTTGGTTCCTACTTTTTTTGCATGTAATAATAGCCTCGGTTATTGTAATTAACACAGCTTTAAAATATCAAAAAATAATAGCCGTTACTGCAATTGCATTGTATTTTTTTTTAACAGCAGCATTTTACCTTCTTAAAAATAAATTCAAACTAAAAAATTACCAGCTTGCAGTATTTGTGCTAATGATTTTATTTTGGCTGGCGCAAGCAGCCTGGTTACCGTGCATAATAGTTATTGCTGCAATTGTCTTTGCCTATAAAATTTTGCGAACAAAAAGTATGGCAATATTTTCAACCGAAAATATTATCCTTAGTAAATCTTTATTTAAAAAAGAGTATGCCTGGGGCCAAATAAGCCATGTGGTTTTAAAAGATAATTTACTTACAATCGATTTTAAAAACAATCATTTGATACAGGTAGAAATAACTACAGATAGCTATGGGGTAAACGAAACGGCCTTCAACCAATTTTGCTTCGGGCAAGTGGGTAGTCAAAATGCTAAACTGCCCCAACCATAAGCTTTCTTTATGGAATTTTCCGGTAACCGCATCACAGTACAAAACTTACTGTTATGCTAATTAAATATTCCCTTCAAATCGTTCATCCGGCTTTTGAGTTATTAAAACGTTCTGCACGGGTGCTTCACTTTATTGCTGCTTCAGTTATTCTTATTAATGCCTTGCATTTGCTTCAGGCACACAATGGCAGTAAGGTTTTATGCTACGCCCAAATAGTTATTGCTGCCGATATTTATATGTTGGTTTTTTTTGGCGGTGTTTTGCTAATTGAAGCACCAAGGCTTAATCTTATTTTCAGATTGATTGAAGTGCTTACCATTTTCGGCATTTCATTAATGCTACTGACAGATGGGCATAACTGGTTTGGCTTTATACATTTATTGGTATCTGCAGGCTACTTGTTTTTGTTTTACAGAGAATGGAGGGTTATACGTTCGGAGGCTGTTGATATTAGCCAAACGGGCATCTCTGTTCCTAATTTTGTAAAAGATGCAGAAATCAGTTGGAACGAAATTAAAACCATCATTCCAAAATATCATAGTATCATTATTGAAACGCTTCGTCATAAAAAAATTGAATTCGACCTGCGTAAAAATTTAAAAATTGATGAGTTGGAGCAAATTGACGATTTTTGCAGGAAACATATGGTTGTCCGTTGATGGTTTTTCGTTGATCCGAATGCTGCCGCAACGACCAACAACCATCGTACAACGATAATTATGATTTTAAATGCCAGCCCATATATTCTTTATTCCGATGGGGAAGGAAATATTTTTGAAGATACTTCACTTTATGTAACCGGCCGCAGTGGCTGGGATGCAGTGCCTGTAGCAACCGAAGACTGGATTGAATTACCAAATGGTGGTAATCTTTACGAATTACCTGGCCGTAGGGGAATTGGTATTGATGTGCAAACAGGCGAAATGCGTTTGTGTGAAAAAGGTTGGGCTGTTGCTGCATTTATTCCTCCTGCACATACGGGCCTGTATATGGCTGCTTACGAAACTGCAAAAGATGCACCTACTCTTCCTTTATTTTGTTACACTGCTGCTGGCTGGTTTGATGAAAAATTTTATGTGCCTGCGGTACGTATTGAAAAAGATGTACGCCAGGAAAGCGAAGGTTATAACGACGATTTAATAAATACAGGTGCCGAAAATTTATTAAAAACGTATCCGCACAACCGTTTGGTTAAACATTTAATGGAAAATTGCTGCATGACTTATACCTGCCCCGCAGCAAGAAATTTATCAT
>JAYSTT010000267.1:0-21902 GCA_043719495.1 Ferruginibacter sp.
CTTTCAAAAATTCAAATCGTTTCCAAGTTAAAATCTCGGCAAACTCAATACTGACAATATTTTCAAAGAACTATTTATAATCTAAACGCAACGCTAATGGTTATAAATAACGGCTTACAAAGGCTGGTTAATAGAAAAATTCTTTAATTAAGTAGAGAAGTGCAATTGCCCTACCCTGCTGCATCACTTACATTGGTGGTTTTATCCTTTTTATCTTCTTTTTTATCATCTGGTTTTGCTTTAAATATTGTTTTTATATCTAGCGAAAACCCTGCCTGAATTTGAAGAAAATTATTATAGAATTTTACTGGCAGCGTACTTGTTTGGTAGAGTATCTGACCTGTATTAGTTGTTCTTTTATAAACTGGAAAATAGTTGCCAGATTGAAACATCCAGCTACCTCTTAGATATAAATAATTTTTATCTTCTGCACCAAAATTTTTAGTCAGGCGAAACGAAAACATATACATAGGCCTTACTTTTTTAGCAGGGTAACTTACTGGCAATAAAACAGATGCCTTATTGTACTGGTCAATCACTGCTGCATCATACTGTTTATAATAGCTGTCATGCAAATACAGCCACATTATACCAGCATTAAAATCAAGGTTTATATTTTCTTTTTCGTTTAAAAGGGTTTTACCAAACACTTCCATATTATAAGCAACCGAAGTTGTGGAGCGAAAGATAGCAGAATCTGTTTTACCAGATTGTAAGACTGTTGTATCTACAAAAGGTTTGTTGCGTACCACCCTTGCACCTGCTTGAAAATGAAAACGGAAATTATCTTTTTTCACTGCAAACAAAACCACCCTTGCACCAATATGCAGGTTGGAATATTTCCAAATATCCATAGTAGTAAATTTTGGGGCTGCACTGTCTGCATTAGGTGACCCCTTTAAAAAAGCCTGATAGTTATACGATTCCTCCTTCTGCGATTTTTCAATACGATTAAGAAGTATATCGGGGAAAATTACTGCCCTTAAAAACTGAAACTGAAACTTTCCCTCCTGGCCATGCCAGGTTTTAGCAATACCCCACTTAAACCGAAGTTCTGATTGCAACCTTCCGTTGGGCTTATCGTTATCAAACCCTGCAAAATCGGTGTACTGTATATATTCATGTTTATTACCGTTAGTGTTGTCTTTATGTTTGTAAAGGTCTTCTGATTTTTCTGCTTCCGCAATTGCACTTTCTTTTACATCAGCATCAATAATTTTTATAACCAGTATTTTATGCAGTGTTTTGTTTTCTTCGGTAAGGCTTTCCCATTTTAAATCCAGCTCTGCAAATTCGTCATCCTTTTTATTAGAATTTGGTATTACTGTAAGTTTAATAATATTAGCCCAGTTATTACTCCTACCAAAAGAATAGTTGTTGGGTAAGGCATCAGCAAAACTATAATCAATATCTTTTTCTGCGTTATTTTGTAATAGGTCGTCCGCTGTAAGCGATACATCTTTATTGGTTTTAGTAATTAATAGTTTAATGTGTACGGTTTTATTTGTTTTGCCCTCCTTAATTACTACCGTATCCCTTAAATCGCCTTTTAAAAGAGGAAGCCCCAAAGGTTCTATTTGCAACTCTTGAGAAAAAAGTGATAATGAAATAAATACAACCGCTGTTAGCAATAATATCTTTCGCATAAATGCTGGTTTTAAAAGTTGGTAAATAAATATGTTTTTTTAATCCCATACAAAAATGCAAAACACCTAAAACCATTGCAAGGGTATATTAACGGGAAATGTGTAGGTGAAAAAACCTAAAGTTTATTTAAAGGCTTTTGTGTAAACCATAATATGTTTCTTATTTTCGGTTATTAACTTTCTGTAAATGGATTTTAAACATTTTATTAATAAAGCTGAAAGCGGTAAAGAATGAAAATAGAACGCCAATTACAAGGAACTTTAAACACTGTCTTCACTGAATTGATTAAAGAGAAAGGATTAGAAACCCGTATTCATCCTTATCTTTCACAAGAAGAACACAGAGCGGATATTACCCTTAAAGATAAAAATGGCAAACCTCTTTTCTTTATTGAATTAAAAGACCCGACAGCAAGAGATGGTAAAAGTGTGTTTGATGGAAATGTAGTAATGAGAGAAGCTGAAAGGGCGCAAAAAATAGATATTCAATATTTTGGTAACTGTAATTTTCTTGCCTGTGCTTTTTTTGATGTAAAGAAATTTTATGATAAGGTAAGTATTAATGAAGGTTTTTTTACTTTATCAGATATTGCCCGTCTCAGCACTAATTATTCTCCAACAAAAGAAATTTTAAATAAGCTAAACAGTATTGCTGAATTTTATTTAGCCCGGGCACTTGAAATATTAGACCGTAAACCAATTCAGTTCAGCCAGCTTGACGAGTTGTTCATTTTCAAAATAAGGAAACTGATAGAAGTTTTTGCACCTTCAATAAGTAATAAAATTTATGAAAAATATACAAGCGATAAACAATTTGAAAAAGATGTATTAACCTATACCAGAAGCCAGCTTTGGAATAAGCCAACCACTTATGAGGAAATTGAAAACCTCACCCACATCTCTCTCTTAATGCTTATTTCGAAACTTATTTTTTATAAAACTTATGTAGATAACCAGACTTGGCACCAGCTTCACCCAATGAGTGTTGGCAATGATATAACTACACCACGAAAACTTGAAACTTTAATCTGGAAATATTTTGAAGAGTTTAAAGAAATAACAGGTGATTTTGAATTACTGATTGGCGAAAGGGCAGACATTATTTTTCAAATGCCGTTTGTAAGTGATGCAGTGATAGAATTAGTGAAAGATGTTTTAGACACCGGCGGGCATTACAATTTTGGTAAAATACCGTTTGATATTATCGGACGAATTTTTGAAGAATTGATTCGTGAAGATGAACGCCATAAACTGGGTCAGTATTTTACCCCACCGCATGTTATTGATGTGATTAATGCTTTTGCTATTCGTAAGAGTAACGATAAAGTCTTTGACCCTTCTTGTGGTTCAGGTACTTTTTTAGTGAGGGCTTATGAACGTAAAAAGCAATTGTGTGTAGAAGAAGATAAAGGGGCTAAACATGAAGTGTTGCTAAATGAAATTTATGGCAACGATTTATCTGGATATCCTGCTTATCTCTCCATGTTAAACCTTGCTATAAGAAACACACGAAGGCCAAGTTATCCCAAAATTGCCAATAAAGATTTCTTTGCGATAACTGCCGATAGCAGAATAGGCCTTCATAACCAGGAAGGTGTTTTGGAAAAAAAACCACTTCCCAAATTTGATGCCATAGTAGGCAACCCGCCTTATACAAGGCAGGAAGATATTGGCACCATGCATGGCACACAAAATAAAAACAACATAATGGCATTGGTAAAAGCCGAATGTGGTTTTGAGCCTTCGCAGCGTACTTCTATTTATGGTTACTTCTTTTACCACGCTACTGTTTTTTTAAAAGATGAAGGCTACCTGGCTTATATCTGCCAGAACAGTTGGTTGGATACTGATTATTGAATTGATATGCAACGTTACCTGCAACGCAATTTTGAAATTATAGCTATTATGGATAGCGAAGTAGAAAGATTTTTTCCAACTGCCTCTGTGAATACAACAATCGTAATTTTAAAAAGACAGCGAAATGAAGAAAAGAGGGAAAAAAATACAGTGAAATTTGTTTACTTTCTTTCGACATTACAACAAGTTATTAAAGCATATAAAAACCCTGTTAAATTAAAAGAGATAATTGAAAAGATAAAAGAAAATGAAAGCAATGAATACTTTAGAATTAACTGTGTAAATCAAAAAGAACTTGCAGAACATACCAAATGGACTCAGTTTTTAAAAGCCCCAAAAGTTTATTTTGATATTCTTAAAAAAGGTAAATGGAAATCTCTTGGTGGAAAGAATGGTATTGCAGATATAAAATATGGTATCAAAACAGGTAATAATCATTTCTTTCTCTTAAAAAATGTTACATCCAGCAAGACTGATTTTTTAAAAGCAGCAGTAAATAATAAATCTGAATTTTGGACTGCTGAAGATTTAAAAGCTCACAATCTTAGTCTAGTTGAAAACGGATTTAACGAATTATGGTTAATTGAAAATGAGCTATTAACTCCTGTATTAACCAGCCCCAAAGATATAAATGCATACATAGTTAAACCTTCGGCTTTACAAAATAAAATTTTGTTGATTGATGATACAAAAGTTGAATTAAAGAAAAAATATCCTTTCGCATTTGAATACATTAAATATGGAGAAAGAAGAAATATTCATTTTGGTTCAACTTTAGCAAGTAGAAAATTATGGTACAATTTAGGGGAAAGAGAATTGCCTACTATGTCTTTTAGCTACATGATAAATGATTTTGGCAGAACATATTTAGGGAAGGTTTTTACAAATGATAATTTTCAGAATATCTATGTAAATAGGAATAGAAAAACACTTTACTATTATTTAAACTCAACCATCGCATGGTTTTTTCAACAAATTATTATCCGAACAAATTTTGGTGATGGTGTAGGCAAAATCCAGAGTTACGAATTTGCCGATTTGTTAGTTCCAATAATTAATTTAGAAAATTTAAACATTAACTTAGGCGAAACTAAAAACTACAAAGAAGAATTAGGAAGTTTAGAAACTCTAAAAACTGTAAACCCCGAACGTTTAAAGTTAGACTCTGCCATTCTTGAAGCCATTGGCTATAAACAAAAAAAGGAAAGAGAAGAAGTGCTTTTAGAATTATACCGTTCTACTTTTCAACTCATTGATGCCCGGCTTAAAAAAGCACAAAGCCAAAAAGGCGTAAAAGCTCAAAGAAATAAAGTAGAGTTTAGTGTATATGTAGAGCAACTAAAAACTATGCTGCAGGAGGCTAATATTCCTGCAAAAAATACACTCACCTTTGCAAAACAAATTAATAAACTTATTAGCGAAATAACTTCTGAGAGTAAACTGCAAACTAAAATCCTTACTGCTTACTGGAAAGAAAAGTTTGGTGAGGTTTATGATGAAAAAAAGGTTGCTGATAAAATGCAAGGGAAAATGTTTTAAAAATTTTACACAATAACCTTAAAGAAAAATTGGTGAAGCGGGTGTATGATTTTGGATTTTTAAGTTAGTTGTACCGCCAGCGATGACATCTTTTAAAAAGATGTCATCGCTATGCAAAATCTCTAAGTAAAACCACAGCTATTCCAACAACAAACAGGTTAATAAATGGTTTATTTTTCATCTCATACCAACTAAAAGATAATTATACAATATGCAATTAACAATAGATGCAACACCAGAAGAGCTGGAAGAGTTGGCTAAAATGGCTTATGTTGCCCAGTTTATTTTTGACAGCAGCGGTAAATTTAGTACAGGTTTTAAGTACAGTAATATGCCCATATTTAAACAGGCTTTGCGAAAAATAAATAAAGCATTGTTACAGGCTATGCCTGATATAGAAATACTGGAACTTGATGAAAAAAACGAAAACGTTTTTACCCATTCTATTAAAATGGAACCTGCATGCAGGGAAATACTTTTACAGTTTTCTGAAGATACCTACTTAAACAGGGTTTGTACCGAATTAACCAGAAGGGACTACAGGAAAAAAACCGGCCAGCCAACTCCTGAAATTATTTTTCCGGGGGGGGTGTATAGTATTTTATACGATAATAACATGGCTGAGCTTAAAGCTAATGGGTTGAGCAATTTTACTTTGGCTGGGTAGCTTTATGCCCGGGCTGGCATCTTTTTGAAAGATGTCATCTCTATTCAATGTCATCTCTATTCAACAGATTTAAAGTTTTAAAACAATCAAGTATGAAAAATAATTTTTTAGCCGATTTTTATGATGGGGAATTTTTCGGACAGGGCTTGGCGAAGGTGGGGAATTAGTATTCCGTCAGCCTGGAACTGAAGCTCAATAGAATTACCAAAGTTGAAGATAACAACAAAAAGCTAAATAGAATTACGTCAAGCCTGAACAAAAGCTGAACAGAATTACAAATGCTCATTGTTACTATGTCAGCCCCACTTTTGCCAAACCCCATGTTGTGTGTAGTGCATTGTCAATACGGTGGTCAAATGTCAACGCTAACTTCGCCTTTCAAAATGTCGATACAAAATTTATGTTCTCTTAAAAAATTTAGTCCAATTACACCGTCATAGTCAGAAGTAATTCCGTGTGCTAAAAAATCATAAACCTGCACTTCAAAGTCAGTCTTGGTAATTCCTAAACATTCCAAATGTTCGATGTCGTAAGTTTCAACAACTATAATTCCGTTTGAGGTTTCTATCTCTTGTTCGCCCTTACTATTTTTTAGTTCGTAACCCGAAAAATATAAAACGTTGCTGTCAATAGTGGTATGTGTCGCTGCCGTATCAAGTGCAAGGCGAAATTTGAATTTCCCTTCAATAGAAGCGTTTACAATAATTACATCTTCGTCTGTCGGAAGGTCGAAAGGGAAAATTTTCATATCCTTTTCAGTATTCCGATTTTACGATGTTGTTTCAAGTCGCCTGCAAAAGCAATTGTAACCGTTGAATAGTCAGCGGTTTTGTCTCTGCCGATATAGCAAACTTCTTTTTTGTCTTTGCTATGGTACAATACAATTCCACCCAAAACAGATGTGTTTTTCATTTCGGGGTCACCTAAAAGTACCCACTCGTCTGGGTACAGCTTTTTGAGTTCGTCAAAAGCTATATATGAGTTGTCCATTGTCGCTTTATTTAGACTGCAAATTTACGAAAAATTGTTGAGGTTCTCTAAGTCCGTCAATGTTGTAGGTTTTCACGCCGCATTACACACAACATGTGTACAACCGTACCAACAACAAAGAACTACTTTTTAAAACAGACGAAAACAGGCTGTACTTTTTAAAACAATATGCAAAATACCTGCAACCTTTTTTAGATACTTTTTGCTGGTGTTTATTACCCAATCATTTTCATTTTTTAGTAAGGGTAAAAACTACCGAAGAAATAAAAGGTTATTTAAACAGTTTGCCTGCACAAACACTAAAGCCTGTAGAAAAAAATTATTTAACCGATAAAGCCACCACCGAATTATTAATCGAGTTTGAATGGAAAAGGTTTTTTACTTCTTATTCAATGGCTTTTAATAAACAGCATAATAGAACTGGCAACCTTTTTCACCGCCCTTTTAAACGGGTGCAAATTATTAAAGAAAGCTATTTTACACAGGCAATTGTATATATACATGCCAATGCCTTGCGGCATAAAGTGTGCAAAGATTTTACAAAATACCAATGGTCATCATGGCAAACAATGATATCTACTAACCCAACCCATGTATGCCGGCACGAAGTATTAGAATGGTTTGGTGGTTTGCAACCATTTATTGATGCCCACAAAGGGATGACAGAATATTATTACGATAGCGATGTAGCTATTGAAGAGGAATAATAATACCTGTACACCTTTGTTGGTAGTGTAGCCAGAGATGACATCTTTTTAAAAGATGTCATCTCTAAACCAAGCATACAGCCGCCGGGCTTACCAGAGTTTGTAAAAAATAAGGGAAGTCAATAATTAAAAATGAAAAAAGAATTAATAGCACAACTGTTTAATCAATTTGAAGAAGCTGCCTATACCTACAAAGGTTTAGAATGCTGGAGTGCAAGGGAACTGCAACAAGTGCTTGGCTACACAGAATGGCAAAATTTTTTGAAAGTAATTGATAAAGCAAAAGCAGCTTGTGAAGGTGCTGGTGTTGCCCTTTCAAACCATTTTGTTGAAACCAACAAAATGGTACAATTGGGTAGCGGTTCTGCAAGGGAAGTGCAGGATATTGCCCTTACAAGATATGCCTGTTATTTAATTGCACAAAATGGCAATCTGGTATGCAGTTAAAGGTTTGCAAATTTTGATTGGCGTTTATTAATAACGCAGTTACAGTTCAAAAATATCGGCATTAAACGTAACGCCAATATTGGAATTAAAGCCCCTTAAATCCCTGGGTATTTTTGTATCCGAACCCCATAAATGCCTCATATCGGCAAAAATTTGAAACCCCTTTATTTGAAACACTGTTTTAATGTCAAACGAAAGCAGTGTGGAAGGCAGCTTTGTACTATTAAAAATTTTGCGGTAATCATCATTGTCTTCATCTGGTATATTTAGTACCGATAGGTAGGGGGGCTAAGCAAGCGATGACATCTTTTAAAAAGATGTCATCGCTAAGTAAAAAATAAATTATGCTGCAACCCTCTTTATTAAAACAACAATAAAAAAACTATCGCCATTACTAATAATACACTAAGGGCAATAATGGCAATTTTGAATCTCTTTTTTTCCGCAAGGCTTTCTTGTACAGTAATGAGTGGTACAGTAGGCTTATAAAGTATTGTTGTGGCAGGCCTGCCAGTTGGTATTAACGAAAGTAAAAGCAATAAAATAAATGCCCCTGCACCGTACAAAAGATATTTTGTATTTTCGGGATGTTTAAATAATTCGTACACCCCGTGTAATAAATGCGGCAAGTGCGACCAAATATTTAATAATACCAGCATTACAGTTTATTTTTAATTGGTGCAATTAAAAGGTGTGTTATTTTATCTGTTTATCTTTATCAGTGCTGCTATTTGTTTTGTTTTTTGAAAACAATGAAAAACCCATACCAATAGAAAGCCATTGTTTTCCCTGATAAACCCAGGTCCTCGATAATTCATTTACGCAATAATCGGCGCCAGTAAATACTCCAATTTGAAAACCCTCATGGTCGAAAACCACCCCAAAAGCTGGTGTAAAAGCTGCAGCAGCTGTAGATTGTTTTGTAATACCTTTTGTAGTAAGGCTATCTACAGAAAATGCAGATACACCCACACTGCCTAAAAGTGCTATATTTTTTTCGTGCCTGCCTTTAAACCTGTACGACCAGCCCGATGTAAGCCCAATAGTAAAATTATTGGTAAAATTAAATTTACGTTCGGCCTTATTACCAAACCTAAGTTTATAGGGCATTATTGTAAAGCCCCACGAAAATCCATTTTCTTTTGAATAATAATTTACACATAAATTATTCAAGTCAGATAAATTCATCTTAAAATAAGTTTCGTTATCCGCTTTTCCAATGTAGCCCATAGCCGCAAGTCTATTATTAGAAACTGCTTTATGGTTTTTTTGTTTCTGCGTTCCAGAATCAGAAAAGAACCAGCATTTAATAATAGCATTTTTAGATGTATCAAAATTTATGAGGTTAAAAATAGTGCCTTTTCTAAGAATAAGTTTTTCTGCTAATACTGTACCCGTTATATAATTGTATTTTGAAATTACAATGTCGGTATTTGAAACATACGACTTACCCGTAATTAATGTAGATTGGGAAAAGATCAACAAACTTGTAACTGTAAACAATAAAAGAAATAATAATTTTTTCATAATTGCTGGGTTAATATTTAAAAAATGATTTGTAATTTCTGTATTACCCTTTATAAACAAATGGTATCATTAGTGTGTATAATACCAGCATTATAGAGCCAATAAAAGCTGCTGGAAAATTTAAAATTTCTTTAATGGGGCTTCCAATAACAATTACCCAAATTATAAATGCTATAGTGGTAAAAATTAGTTGCCCGGCTTTTTTAACCCTGCCCACATATATTAAATAGACTGGCGTTAAAATAATAAGTGCCGCAATTACAATCCATAATAGAGTATCTATCTTACCAGTTGGGCTTTCGGCACCACTAATTAATCCCTGTATTGTTATGTAGGCTGTTACAATTTCTGATGGTATCAGTTTTACCAACCTATCTTTAAAATCGTTGGGGAGTGTATTTTTGGTTGTTGTTAAATTTTGAGTAGGTGATGTAATTTCTCTTGGCATAATTGTTAATTTAAATTGTTACCGTATAAAAAACAATAAACTTGTTATTTTCTTATACAAATATTCTAAAACAGGCTGTGATGAGACAAGCGTATTTTAACGGAAAGTTGCCGGGTGAAAAAACGGTTAAAGAAAGGTGATAAGCCTATTGCATTTGTGAGGAAGATTTTAGACTTTAGTGGTCTAATAAAATTTATAACCTAAAAAATTAAAGATTATGAAAAAGCAGTTATTAAATTTTCTTTCTTTTGTTTTAACAATCTTAATTCTGGCATGTAATCAAGGCCAAGGTAAAGATGAGGATAAAACCACAAATAAATCAGAATGTTTTCTTTGTACGGATGATTATAAAACCGTTTTTAAAGATTCGGATTTTGTTGTGCTTCGCAAAGCTAATTACTCATTTGAAAAAAATGGAGTAAAAATGGTTCCAACAGATCCATCATTGGCCAATGACTACATTGATAACTGGAAGAATTTTTTAGGTGCTTTCCCTGAAAAAATAAAAGCTCATAGTGTTACTTTCAGTTTAACTGATTTTTTAGCATATTATTCAATCATGGCAGATGAAGCTGGTACGAAATCTAAAGCACTTGACAGTTTAAGAATATATATAATTAAATATCCTGCTAATTTTTCGAGAGCGGAATATGCGTCAAGAATTTCAACACTTCTTGTAACCACATCAAAAAATAATGATGGAACCGGTAAGGGGTTTGATTTTTTTGGAACTTCACAATTAACTTGGCCGAGAAACTTAGGAACACTCTGCCCTCCCGATTGTAATACAGCTGGCAGAACATTAGATAAACCATAATTACTCTAATATTATTATGTTTAAAGTATATCATTATATCATATTTATCAGCATCATACTTTGTTCAATTTATTTCAAAAAAATAAAACAACAACCTTATTTAATTTGGTTGTTGTTTTATTTAATTATTACCATTTCTATAGAAATTATACCACGTTATGTATTTAAAATAAAAAATCATGTATTTTTCAATTTATATTTACCTGTACAATTTGGTTACTGGTGTTTATTATTCTATACCGCTTTTGAAAGTATAAGAGCAAGGTTAATGCTTAAATATACCTCAATTGTATTTTTAGTCTTTTATTTCCTCAACCTTATTTTATGGCAAGAATTGTTATTTATCAACTATTATACAATTGTGCTTTCTTCCTTGATATTAACTACTTGTAGCTGTTACTATTTTTTTGAATATGCAAAATCAAATGAGTATATCGATTTAAGAAAATCATCAATGTTTTGGTTAGTTTCAGCCTGCATGGTCTTTTTTGTTGGGATATTTATTTATTTTTTTTCCTGGGATGCATTAGTAACAAAACAAGTTGATGCAAAAGGAACGTTATACAAAAATCTTATCCCTATTATCAACTTCATACATTATAGCATGTTACTGACAGCAATATTTGTACAAATAAAAAAAACTGTGAAGAATGATACAAGTAATTATTGGAGCTAGCATAATTATGATGATACTAGTTTTTTTTATCATTCTTTTTCTGTTACAATATCAGAAGAGGCAACAAGAGAATCTCAGTGAAAAAATTAATATGCAATCCCAATTCCAACAAGCCCTCCTCCAAACCCAAATAGAAATTCAGGAGCAAACCCTTAAAACCATTAGCCAGGAAATACACGATAATATTGGGCAGGTATTAAGCCTTGCTAAACTAAATTTAAATACCCTGCAACCCGGAGAAGAGGCAAAATTAATAGACACCAAAAATTTAGTAAGCAAGGCCATTAACGATTTAAGGGATTTAAGCCGCAGCCTACACGGCGATAAAATTGCAGAGCTGGGTTTGCAGGATGCTGTTGCAAATGAATTGCAGATATTACAAAACACCGGGCAGTACCAAACGCAATTTAGTTTTACCGGCGAGCCATATAAATTGCAGCCGCAACAGGAAATGGTACTCTTTCGCATGGTACAGGAAGCCATGAACAATTCGATTAAACATGCTAAGGCAAAAAAAATTAGTATTGCAATGCAGTATCAACCTAAAGTATTTATTTTACAAATTACAGATGATGGTATTGGTTTTAACAGCGAAAGTTTACAAGCTGCTCAAACGGGTATTGGTTTAAAGAGTATGCAAAACAGGGCGGCATTAATTGGTGGAGAGTTAAAAATTAATTCTTCCCCGGGTAACGGCACGGAAATAAATATTGAATTGAAAAGATAATAACCGAAAATTATAACTGACTTATGGCTACTATAGTTTTAACCGACGATCATGTTTTACTACGTAACGGCCTTGCCGCATTAGTAAAAAATCAGGGGCATACAGTTTTGTTTGAAGCCGATAACGGAAAAGATTTTATTAATAAATTGGATAAAAACAATTTGCCCCAACTGGTTTTAATGGATATTAACATGCCCGAAATGGACGGCTACGCCACTGCACAATGGATAAAAGAAAATCATCCTGAAATTAAAGTGCTGGCGCTAAGTATGTACGATAACGAAAACGCCATCATCCGTATGTTAAAAAGCGGTGCCAAAGGTTATATTTTAAAAGACAGCGAACCTGCTGAATTAAAAGCAGCAATTGATGCCATACTTAACAAAGGTTATTACTACAGCGATTTAGTTAGTGGCAAACTAATACATGCCATAAATAAAATTGATGACGAAGGCAGCGATACAAACACCGTAAATAATTTAAACGAAAGGGAAACCAGTTTTTTACAATATGCCTGCACCGAACTTACCTATAAAGAAATTGCCGATAAAATGTTTGTAAGCCCACGTACTATTGATGGCTACCGGGATGCTTTGTTTGAAAAACTGCATGTAAAAACAAGGGTGGGCTTGGTAATGTATGCCATTAAAAATGGGGTGGTGAGTGTGTAGTAAGACTGGAATGCTGAGTAGCCAATGCGATAGTAGGCTTTATTAACTTTTGTTATGTCATATATCCAGATAAGTTGAAAATAAGAAATATGCTGCAATTTATAAATGCTGAGTTTACAGTAGTACAAAAGCCCAACATGGTTGTTCCCCAAAAAGGGCTGTTTATCTTTTTGGGGTGGCTTTTTGGTTTCTTTTTTTCCACAAAAAAAGAAAAGAAAAAGATACTGCTACTAATAAACCCTGCCACTATATTACAAATACCCGTTCTTTTTTATCCCCTTTCATTTAAAACTGGTAAGCATGTGTCATATAATCAATAGCAGGTAAAGTATTGCTGCTATAATCAAACAAACACATGTTTTCCCAACTGCTGCCCGTGCCCCACAAATCTTTTAGAGATGATGTTATCCATGCAGGTTCCCAATACATAATGCCACTGCCGCCTCCAGATATTATGGCCTGCGTTAAATCTTTCATGTAATTATACTGCCCCTCATTTGTAATTGGGTAGCCAGGTACCGCTGCTGTGCCATCAATTAAATTATTATAGCTGTCGGCACTTGCGGTGGTAAACGGGTAACCAGCTTCTACTATCATTACTTTTTTTCCAAAAGTTGTTTTAAGGCTGCTGATGGTATTTTTAATATCGGCCATTGCATTTATGGTGGCCCATTTACTGTAATGCGATAAACCAATAATGTCAAAATCGGTTACGCCACCGTTAGTAATAACGTTGGTGGCCCAAAAGTTGGCATCGTGTAATTGTGCTACGTGTAAAATAATCTCTGGCTTTATGGTTGATGTTGCCGAAAAATCCCTTACTGCTTTAATACCACTTTTTAATAAAGTACAAAATGCGGTAAAATTGCTGCCCGATGTTTTGCCTGTTGGCCAAAGCATCCCACTGTTATTTTCATTACCTATCTGCACCATTTCTGGCGTAAGGTTTTTTGTTTTTAAATAATTTAAAACGGCTAAAGTGTAATTATACACTGAGTCTTTTAAAACCGTTAAAGGCAATCCTGTCCATGCTGCAGGTATGGTTTGGTTGGCAGGGTCGGCCCAGGTATCGGAATAATGAAAATCTAAATTAACAGCCATGCCAGCGGCTTTTGCCTGCTGTATTGTTTTTTCGGCATCATATAAATCGCTGTACATTTTACCGGCATTTAATGGCTTTAACCATTGCGGGTTGTGCCATAATCTTACCCTTACTACATTGGCTCCATGATTTTTAAAAATGGTAAAGGGATCTTTTATGCTTCCCGAATCTTTATATACCCCACCGTAATCCTGCACCTGGTTTACATAAGAAAGATCGGCACCCATTACAAACTGGCTGCTGTTGTAAAAAACTTTGGTTATTGCTGGTATTGGAGCCGGCGCAACAACGCTTTTATTTTTTTGACAAGAAGAACAAATTCCTGTTGCTAAAAAACAACCTAATAGAAAAACTTTAATCATACCTGATTTTTAAGAAAACTGTTTTTAAAATACCACTGCGCTTTCATCACCAGTAATTAAATTTAATCAATTTAAAGATAAGTAGTAAAATAAAAGGGCTGACTAAAAAGTCAACCCCCTTTTATTTTAAATCTTAATCAATTTTTAATTTATTTTCATTGTTTGATTATTCTCATTCAATGTAATAGTATAGGTACCTGCTGTTGCCGGTGTTTTAAAATTGTTGCCTCCTTCCCATTTAATTTTTTTATCTACCCCCGTAGCCTGGCTACCACCGCTGTTATCTTCATAATCAAAAGCACCCCAGTTATTTCCTGCTAAAAATTTAATGTCTTTATTGGCTTTTAAAGCAATGGTTATTGTCCACACACCATTGCCGGTATAAGTCATTTGAGGAGATGATGGTGGATCCCAATCGCTTACACCTGCCTGGTTCATGCCGTCGCCTACTAAACGCATTTCAAAAGCAGGGCTTGTAAAATATTTTACATTGTTTACATCACGACCATCCCATATTACCCTGTTTCTTACCGGTGAGTTGGTAATATCTGCAAAATTTGAACCGTTTACTTCCAGTGTGCTTCCGTCTCCACCGGCTGTTCCATAACTTCTTGTTTCGTCCACCGCTTTGCTGCCATTATCCCATGCATTATTATCTATAAGCTTCCAGCCCTGGTTGGCAACAAAGGTATTTATGCCCACAAATAAATTTGTTCCGGCATTACCCATTGCATACGTTGGAAACACATTTGGCGGATTCCATCCTGCACCTGTTGCACCGCCTACAAATCCCATTCTTCCTTCACGTATATCATATTTTAAGGTAGTGCGGTTGACTGAAATTCTGTAAAACCCTGCAGCAGTTACTTTTAAATTAGTTCCGCTGTTCTGTACCAGGTTACCACCAGACCCTCCATAGTTAACATCCCAGGTACGCCCGGTAGTAACTTTAAATTCAGCATTAGCCGGTAAGAAAATATAAATGTAATACATGTCATTAAACACTCCACTCCTAAGATCTCTGATTAGTTCAGGTGCTGATGGCGGATCCCAATCGTTACCATTACCTGTACTGCCCTGGTAACCTCCCGGTAAATACATTCTTAAAATAGGAATATAACTTTTAATACTTACGTTTACTATATTAGAGTAAGCAATGGCACCCAAAGCAGTAACGGCCTTTATGCGATATTCTACCGTACCTGTGTTACCACCGGGTATGCCCGAAGTTAATGCAGTACTGTTCATTTCGCCCTGTGTTAACCCTTTGGTTAAAATAGAAGGACCTGCTGCAATATCAATTGGTGCTACAAAGTTTTTACCTGCAGAGTCATACTGCAGAGTATAGGTTACAGTTCCGGTATAGCCTTTAAACGAACTTGTCCAGTTAAAAGCATTGGATGGCGCTGTTGAAGTAGCTAAAGCACAGATAACAGAAGCGTTGGCACTTGTTAATGCCGAAGGATCGGCAAAAGCTGTTACGCTTACTTTTACCACATTAGAGGTATACCTTTCATTATTGTTATTATAAGAAGACAGTAACCTTACATCTAAAGATTGTACAACGCCCAATTTAAAACCAAGATTTAATAATATAGCATTTAAATCTCTTCCTGTAAAAGAATTGTTTAATACACCAATTACTGTTTTAGTGTTTTTGTTAGTAAAATTTTTGCCTGTACTATCAATCTCCAAAATATACTTGGTAGTAGAAGAATCGTTTGAATACTTAGGATTTGTCCAGGAAAAATTTACCACAGACCTGTTAGAGTCTGCAAGTGTTGGTACAACTGCTGTTGCCGAACTGCTTAAAACAGGAGAAACGCCCAGTTGATACACTGGTAATGTGTCAACCTTTGTAAGATTATCCACTTTATTGCAGCCAGTAAAAAACCCTGTAAAGGCAATTGCTGCTAAAAGTATTTTTGAAATATGTTTCATTTTTAAAATTTTAAAAGTTTTTAATTAACCCTGAAAAGGAAAATATTATTCCACAGTATATTTTCCGGTTTTGAAATCAACGGTTATCTTATATGTTTTTGAAACAGCTGGCGATTTCAAATCTCCTCCATCAGGTTTAAAAGTATCTCCTGTTACATTGTTTGTATTATTACTTCCTGTATAGCCATATTTATTACTCCAATCCCCGTAAACCGGTACAAATAAAAATGAATTGTTGGCACTCAGTGCAATAGTAAGTTCAAATTTGGATGAGCTTACTTTAGTAAACCGTTGAGTAACCAGCTCTGGGTCTCCGCCCCCCATCCAGCTTGCGGGGGATGCACTTCCAGTAATATACAATTTAGCCGGCACAGGGTAAACTACATCTAAATAAGGTGTTATTACAATTTTTATAACATTGGAATAAAGCGGAACGTTGGAATTAGTAATGTTTGCTTTTACCCGTATCTCCATATTATGCGTCATGTTTTCCACTAACCCCATTCCTAACAACAATGTATTAAGATCTTTTACTGTTAAAGAAGTTGATAATTCTTTGGGAATTGACTTCTCCCCTATTTTAGGATTTGTAAAATTTGCACCAGTTGTATCAAACTGAAGGGTATAAGTTACGTCCTGAGAACTTGGACCGGTATTAAACTGATAGTTTGGATTTGTCCATGTAAAATTTAATGCAGGGTTATCTTTATTGGCAATTAATAATACCATTGGCGCAGTAGAAGATGATGTTAATACCGGAGCTGTCCCTCCTTCAAAATAATTTTTATTCTCATCTTTTTTACAGGATGCAAATACTGCAACCAGTGTTGTTAAGAAGAAAATTTGTTTTAGCATATTTTTCATTTTTAAATATTTTATCTGTTAAATATTAATAGCCGGCGTTTTGTGTTAAGTTAGGATTAGCGGTTCTGTTGGTTGATGGTACAGGAAAAATATTGTACTTACTGTCAACCCCGGTACCCGATGCAACACCACCTTTCCATTGCCATAAATAAGTTGAGGTAGTTAATAATCCGTAGCGGATTAAATCTGTACGGCGATGCCCTTCCCAATATAATTCTCTTCCTCTTTCGTTTAAAATATTTTGTAAGCCTGTTGCTACAGGATTAAGATCAGAAGCCGAAAAAGCCGTAGCGCCTGCTCTTGACCGTATTAAATTTAAATAGGTTAATGCAGTTGCTGCATCACCACCTGTGCCACCCCTTAAAACAGCTTCGGCATAAATAAAATACATTTCAGATAAACGGAAAACCGGGAAATCCACATCCGAAAAATCTCTTCTTGAATCAGAAACCGGGCCACCGTCTGCACGTATATTTTTATATTTATTTACATGCATTCCCTGGTCGAAATTGCTGATATCAGTTATAACCAATTGAGCAGCGCTGGTACCATATTTACCAGTAGTAAACATGGCTCTTTTATCTGTGTTACCGCTTAAATCAGGAAACAAATCTGCCAGCCCCTTTGTAGTTCGGTAGCCATACCATCCACCTCCTACACCATATTCATCGTGGTCATCGCCAGAAGCACAGTGTACAAAAAAGGTAGTGTTACCATAAGCCTGTGTACGTAATCCATCACAATTAATGGCAAACATAAATTCATCTTTTGCTTTGTCATTATCAGCCATAAATACCTTGCGGTAATCGCTGTATAAACTATATCCGCCGCCAATTACTTTTTTAGCATAAGTTATGGCTTCGTTGTATTTAGTTGTGCCTGTATAAACACCAGCATTTAAATATAGCCTTGCAAGCAATGCCCATGCCGCCCCTTGGTCTACCCTGCCATATTCAGCCGATTTTGCAGTTGCCAGTTCTGTTTCTATAGCTTTTAGTTCTGTTTCTATATAAGTAAATAATTCTGTTCTGCTTTTTTCGCCCGGTAACTCTGTACCAACGGCATTGGCTTCTGTTATAAAAGTAGATTTTCCAAAAAGGTCAAGCATTACCCAATAATTAAATGCACGTAAAAAACGGGCTTCGGCTCTTGATTTTTTTATATCATCACCCGCTGTACCTGTAATGCCACGCTCAGCTAATTTTACATCTGTTGCCTCTCTCAGGTATTCATTTATTAATGTAATGTTATAAATTGGCCTTGCATAAATCCCTTTTAAAAAAGGATCATCCGCTGTCCATTTTAAATTATGAAAGTCTTTAATGGTCTGGTCGTTCCAGGCAACAACAGCTTCGTCTGTTGGCAATTCCTCGCAATTAAACAACATTCGGATAAAGGCCACTTGTGAACCTTCATCCAATCCGCCGCTGATATCAGGAGCGCCTGCAGGGCCTGCATTACCTGTAATAGATAAGGTACCGTAAATTTTGGCCAGTACGCTTTTGTATCCTGCTGCCGTAGAATAGGCTTTTTCAGGCGTTAAGTCGTTTTGTGGAAATAAATCCAGTTTTTTTGCGCAGGATGCTATTGTAAATACCATAACCCCCGCTACTAATATTTTAAAGATCATTTTATTTTTCATAAAAACTTATTTTATTAATTAAAAATCAAGACTTGCTCCAACTGAATAAATTCTAGGGCGTGGGTAGATGGTATAATCTACGCCGGAGCTGCTTGAATTTTCGGGGTCAAGACCAGAGTATTTTGTAATGGTAAATACATTTTGAACACTACCGCTTAAACGCAGAGAAGCTTTGTTACGTAATACTTTACCAAAATTGTATCCAATATTTATATTGTCTAATCTAAGATAAGAGGCATTCTCTATGTAGTAATCTGACAGATACTCATTGGTAGTAGTTCCGCTAAACTTAGTTTCGTAGTAATTTGGAGAACCGTTTTGAATAAAGTTGATTGGGTTCTTTAAAGCCCTTAAAACACCGTTATTAGAATGAAAGCCATTATATAAATAATTACCAATGGCACCATGGGAAGCAAGGCCAAAATTCCATTTTTTATAAGACAGCTGTGTATTGATACCAAAAGTGATATCAGCTGCAGGTTTTTTATACAAATACCTGTCATCACTGGTTATTTGTCCATCCCTGTTCAGGTCTTCAAAAAGATTTTCAATTGGCGCTCCGGTTGTTTTGTCATATACCTGTTTAAATACATTATAAACAAAAGGAGAATAGCCCACAATATATTTACCAATGGTGTTTGTTAAACCCCCGCCAACACCACTAACATCAATACCTTTAAAATTAGGATCTGGCTGCTTTAATAAATTGGTAATTTTTGCCTGATTATAAGTAACATTAAAACCAAAATTCCAGGTTATATCTTTAGTAGAAACCGGTATAGTATTTAATGAAAACTCTATCCCTTTGTTTTCCATATTACCAACATTGGTTAATAAAGTGATATCAAAATTTGAACCCGGTGCAACTGGGATTACACTTAATAAATCTTTTGTTTTCTTTTGATATACATCTACCGAGCCGGAAATTCTGTTATTTATAAATCCAAAATCAAGTCCCAGGTTTGTAGTTGCTGTACTTTCCCATTTAAGGCTTGCATCGTAAGCACCTGGGCGAAGAAAAGCAAAATAGCTATTGCCAAACTGATATTGTGCAGAATTATTACTTTGAGAATATCTTGGTAAATAGGAATAATAATCAATACCATCCTGCTGGCCGGTTTCGCCCCAGCTTAAACGCAGTTTTAAATCGTTTACTACATTACTATTCTTAAAAAATTCATCTTTCATTTTCCAGGCAAATGCCACAGCCGGGAAATAACCTACCCTGTTATCTTTAGAAAATTTTGAACTTGCGTCCCGGCGAACAGATGCGGTTATTAAATATTTATTATTAAATGAATAATTGATTCTGCCCAAATATGACTCGAGGCGATACTCTGGTTTATCGGTTAGGAATGTTGGTTGTGATCCGGCGATAGTATCTTTTAACGCAGGTTTTGTTGGGTCGGAGATTGCCCTGTAACTAAAGGCTGAAAAATTCTTTACTTCAGTATAAAAATCCTGATAGCTATGCCCAACCAATACATCTACCTTGCTTTTAATGTTTTTTAATTCCTTACTGTAAAAGAGTTGCACATCAGCTAAAGTATTTTTTTTCTTTTGTTCGTAGTAAGCTCTTCTTCCACCTGTTTTATAATTTGTAGCAGACAATGAATCAATATTGTCATTTCCCTTACCACCTGCATTATCTATACCCAAATTAAGCAATAAATGAAGATCAGGTAAAAAGTGCATTTTATAATCTATCTGTACATTACCAATTATTCTGTTTACATCAGAAGTATTATCTCTTAATTCCAATAAGGCTAAAGGATTTCTTGTTGCAAGATCAATGGGCTTGCCATCTGACTGTAACCACTCATAATAACCGCCATATTTCCCTGCAGGAGCAAATACTGGTTGTGTTGGATCAAAAGAAACTGCTGCACCAACAGCACCTTCATTTGCAAAGCGGTTATTGGTATGGCTGTATTTAAATGCCAGGTTTACAGATAAATGATCGTCCAAAAATTTTGGAGAAAGATTTAATGAAGTAGAAACCCTGCCGAATTTATTTGTTTTTAAAATGCCGGCCTGATTTAAATACCCAAATGAAGCCCTGAATGGTAAATCAAATGGTAAATCAGCAATATTTCCACTTGCACTTATATTATTATCATTTCCAAATGCTGATCTGAAAATTTGATCCTGCCAATCAGTATTTGCAGCACCTAATAAATTTTTATAGGTATTATTTCCAGTTGCTGCAGCATCAGTGGTAATAATACTCCTTATTTGATCGCCAGAAAGTACATCAATTTTTTTGGTTATACTGGCTAAGGAAGTTTGTGTATTAAAATTATATTTTACTTTTCCCTTACTTCCCTTTTTGGTAGTTACAATTATTACACCATTAGACGCCCTTGAACCATACAGCGCCGTTGCAGATGCATCTTTTAAAACGCTTATTGATTCAATATCGTTTGGATTAATAGTATTTAAATAGTTTGCAGAACCTGCAATACCGTTACTTTCTACCGGTACACCGTCAATTACAATCAATGGATCGTTACTGGCATTTAATGAAGCACTTCCACGAATACGTATTTTGCTTCCGCCACCTGCAGAACCACCACCTGTGGTTACTTCAAGCCCGGCAACTTTACCCACCAGCAATTGCTCTGATGATGCAATATTTCCTTTTTGAAAATCTTTTGCAGATACTGAAGTTACCGATCCGGTAAGATCGCCCCTTCTTTTGGTTCCATAGGCTACCACTACTACTTCATTTAATCTTTGGTCGGTTTGTACCAGGCCAACATCTATTGTTGTTTTACCTGCAATCGCAACCTCTCTTGTACCAAACCCTACAGACGTAAATACCAATATGCCATTGGCAGGCGCATTAACTTTAAATGTACCGTCTGCCCCGGTTTGTGTTGCAGTTTTTGTACCCTTAATTATTACCGTAACTCCTGAAACAGGAGAGCCGTCTTTGCTGTCGGTAACCTTTCCCGAAACAGCAGTTTGTGCAAACGCTACTACTGATACTAACAGTAATGCAATCGTTTGCGGGATAACCCTAAATAAATTTTGGATGACTTTTTTCATACATGCAAATTGTATCGTTTTTAAAAAAATAGAAAGCAGTTATTATTGCGTAATATTTACACAATACAGAATGTGTAAATATTACGCAAAGTAAGACTTTATTTTAAATAACCAATATTTTTTAAATATTTTCTGAAGAATTTATTGCTGTAGCCAAAAGGCATTAGCTGCTGTAAAAACGCTGCTTTATAAAATAAAAGTGATTTTCTGCATATTAAAAT
>JAYSTT010000268.1:0-8793 GCA_043719495.1 Ferruginibacter sp.
TCCACCACCATTTGCCAATACTTTTAAATCTTTCTGCCTCTATATTTTGCGACCGTACCACCAATTTAATCCTGCAAAATATTTTCAGCAAAATACCCAGCCATCCGTAATAGGGATGCTCCATCATCAGGTGGGTAATCTTTTTTTCTTTAATTATTTTTTTTAATGTAAAAAAATAAAAAGGATTTGCATAGCGCATTTTGCCATCCGGTATAATGTTCAGCACTTCATATTCTTTTACATAAGAAGTGTCATTATCTTTTACTGAAACACAGGTTGTGGGTATAAGGGAAGAAAAAAATTTAAAGAATAAGGCAATGTTTTTTTGCCCGCCTAATTTAGGGGGTAAAAATTTATAAGATATCAGTGTTAAAGCCCTTATTTCGTCTTTATTGTCCATCGGTATTAAATGGCTTTTTTGCTGATGCCTTTTTTATTTCCCATGCAATAGTTCCTAATAAGATAGCTATCAGCAACCATGTAAAAAATTTAGTAAGTTTTACACCATTAATATAAGCCCGGGGCTCTAATTTAAATTCAATATTGTGTTTACCTGCCGGTACCATTAAAGCTCTTAAAACATAGTTGGCCTTGATGATATCTGTTTTTTTACCATCAACATAAGCATTCCAGTCTTTATAAAATATTTCGCTGAATACCGCAAGTTGAGGAACGGGGGTATTACTTTCATACTTTACTTCATCATTGTCAAATACAGTTTGCTTTATGTAGGAGGTACTGTCAGGTGCTGCAAAATTTCCAATTTTATTCTGGTACATTTTATCAATTACAGCCGTGTCCCTTGGTTCAAAATTATCTAATGCTTTCATTTCTGCCACAGCTCCATCAACATAGGTAGCTCCTTTTACCAGCCAGCAATTACCCAATACACCTGGGTTAGGTATTGCCATGGCAGCTTCTCCCTGTTTTTGGCCAGGTTGAATAATGTATTTAGCGTTAAGCATATTCAATACATTGCTGTTAGGCGTACCAGACAACTGGTAAGTAATCAGGTCATCAAAAATACCCAGCTTGGCAGGGGAGTAGCCGCCAATGGTTTTATGGTAATAAGATGATTTTGATTGCTGAAACGGATCGCCTTTACTCATGTCATACACACGGTAGTTGGGATCTTTATCCTGTAATATTTGCTGGTCGGCTTTTGAAAGCGGAAATTCTGTTGCTTCAACATCTGCTTTATTGGCAAAGCTTTTATCATTAAGGTATTTTATATCAAAAATAAACAGTTCAATAAATGCGGCTAATGTTACCCCTGCAATTAATATTGAAGTATTTACTTTCTTTTTTAAATACAATACTATAAATGCAGCCGCAATTAAAACATATACTAATGAAACCCCAATATCTTTTATTAAAAATGCTGCCCTGTCTTTTCTAAGCGCTGCTAAAATTCCTTTAGCACCAGTTTCATCCAGACCATTTCTAAAAATCTGGTCTTCAAAAACATTATTATCCACTAGTGGCTGAAAGTTTTTATTATTATTAATTTCTGTATACTTTGCCTGCATTTCCTGCTGAGGAGCTTTGCTTTGCAACATTTCATTAATGGCCTTGGTACGTTTTTTATTTTCTGCACTAAAATTGCTGGTAAAATAAATGCCCGTTACTATAATAAAAAGGGCAGCTGTTGCAATTACTCCCCACTTGAATTTTTTCCAGGTTTCAATTTCCTGTTGATGTATAATAAGATGATCTAAAGTTAAAGCAGCCAATATTGGAACCAGTATTTGCGGAATTACCAATGTCATTGTCGGTACCCTAAACTTATTATAAAGGGGCAAATGGTCAAACAAAAAATAATTAAAACCGGGAAGGTTTTTCCCCATAGCCATTAATATGCCTAAAACAGTTGCAGATAATATCCACCATTTGTGTTTGCCATCTAATAAAAACAAACCTAAAATTCCCAAAAAGCAAATAATGGCACCAAGATAAACAGGCCCAACAGTAAAAGGCTGATCGCCCCAGTAAATTCTTTGCGAAAGGCTTAAAGCAAAATTTTCTGCCTGCCCTTCCGGCACATTTAATTTTTCTGTTAATTGCTTATACAAATTTGATTTGTCATCCAACTTCGGAAAAATTTCTTGTTCTCCGTCACGCTCAGCATAATGACTGCCATAACCCATTACGCCCGGAAACATTAAACTAAAACTTTCTGTTCTTCCATAACTCCATTGAAAAGCATAATCTTTTTGCAAGCCGGTAGTTTTGGAGTCCTTGGTAATTTTATCTTTCACATCTTTTGTATCCATTACCAGCATTCCACCCCGCTTGCTGCTTTTTGTATAGTCGGCGTTTACCCATAAATTTAAAATGTTTACACCCAGCCCAATGGCTGCAGCAATAACTAAAAGGCCCAATGCTTTACCAGCATGAGCTAATTGTTTTTGTTTTACCCAGTTTATAAAATAGGCGATGGTCATAATAACAGCTATTATAAAAAAGTAATAGCTTATTTGCTGGTGACTCATACCCAATTGCAAAGCCGTAAACAAAACAGTTAAAGTAAAACCATAGAGATATTTCTTTTCAAACATTAATATCATGGCAGCAAGGGTTGCAGGCACATAGGCTAATGTAAGCATTTGTGTATCGTGGCCGGCAACAGTAGCAATAGGCGTAAAACTGCTGAAGGCAAATGCTAATGCACCAAGTATGGATGCCCAGGGCCTGACTTTTAAAACGGATAAAAGGAAATACATACTGATGCACATCAAAAAGAAAAAATTAATTGGCTTGGGTAACCAAAGCGTAAAAATATTATTTAAGAGGCCAAGGGGAGTCCATGGATAAGGGTAGGTAACCTGGTAACTGGGCATTCCGGCAAACATATTAGTCATCCACAAGGCACTGATGCCCTTTTCTTTTTGCCTTTCCAGTAATTGATGGCTCATTCCCTGAAACTGGGTAATATCACTTTGTTGTAAAGAAAGGTTACTATCTAAAGCAGGCTTACAAAAAATTACAGATACCAATAAAAAAATACCAATTGCTATAAGGTGGGGTAATGCTTTTTTAAACAAAGTAGAATTCATTGTAATAAAATTTTAAAGCTCTAAGGTAATTTAATTATTTGGGGTTGATATAGAAATCATGGAAGATTTGAATGTAATTTTATTTTTTAGATTACTAGCATAACTACATCATGGATTGTTAGTAAAGGCATAGCAGATATATCTAATATCCATTTCTAAATAAATAAAAAAAAGCAACATTTTAAATGTTGCTCTGTAATTATTAAGAAAATTTATTTTTTTGTAAGCTCCACTCCTTATCTACTTCGCAATCCATTAATTTCCCATTCCCTGTTGGGCATTTTGCATGCTGTCCATTTCTCCTTTCATGTTTTTACGTTTAAATAACGACACATCAAATTTACCAAAGCGCCAGTTAAAGCTTAATCGTGCCACCTGTGGATCACGGCGGCGTTCAGTATCATAAATTAAAAAAGAGCTTTCGGCGTGGGTAGCATTTAATTTTGTTCTGAAAATATCGTTCATCTGCAGTGTAATTGATGCAGCATTATTTTTCATAAAATCTTTTCTAATGGCTATTTCCACACCATAATTTGGTTTTATATAACCTTGTGCACCCGGCTGGCTTTGCCCAAAACCGCCACCACCACCAAACATTCCTCCACCACGGCCACCTCCACCACCGCCTCCACTGCTGCTGCTGGCAGGCAGCAATGTTTTTGCCTGGTAATCGCCACTTAACTGTATTGAATAATTTTTAGGTAATTTAAAAGAGTTATTAATTTTTGCAAACCAACTTACCTGCGATTGATTAACACTACCAGGAATATTACCCGCTTTTAAATCTGTTTTATATAAATTAAAATTGGTAGATAAATCCCACCAGCTTATAAATTTATTTCTGATTGTTAACTCAAGGCCATAGGTAAAACTGCTGTTTGCGTTAGCATATGTATTAAAAGTTGCACTGTCGCTTATAGCTGCATTAGGGTTTTTATCCCTGTATTGATAACGGGTTATTAAATCGTTGGTATTACGAAAATAGGCAGTTGTAAATAAGGAATGATTTTTACTGAATTGATTTTGATAAGATAATTCAGCAAGGTTGGTGAACTCCGGTATCAAATCGGGGTTACCTTTTGAAATGTTTAACGGGTCGGTTAAGTCAATAAAAGGAATCAGCTGAAAAAAATTAGGCCTGTTTATCTTTCTTGAATAATTTAATTGCATGTCTTCATTGTCGGATAATTTATAAGTGAAGAAAGTACTGGGGAAGAGACTAAACGGATAACTGTTGCTGAATTTTTGATTTTTGGTAATCAGGTTGCCATCATACTTACTGCTTTCCAGCCTTAATCCTAACTGGTAAGTAAATTTTTTAAGTTGTTGAGAAAAAGTAGTGTAAGCGGCATATACGGCATCAGTATATTTATAATCAGTGGCAATATTGTTGCCATAAAAAACCTGCCCGTTATAATCCTTGTAAATATTTAAAATGGTATTAAAACTTGAAAAATCCCTTAAGGCAGCCCTTACCCCCATTTCAATTTTCATTTTTTCAGTAATGGGGTTACTGTAATCAGTTTGCAGGGTTAAAAATTTTGTAGTGCCACCACCCATGGTGTTTTGAAAAAGAATCAAACCTTTTGGGCTGTTAATGGTAGTAAATTGTTTTTGAGTATTATCCGATTGATTATCGTTTTTGCTGTAATTAAAATTTACATCGGCAGTAAGTTCTTTGCCGGCTTTTGGATAATTGTGTTTGTAACTTAATGTACTTCCATAGTTTCTAAAATTACCAATGCTGTACGAAGTGCGGTTTCCACTTTCTTGCACCTTTGCAAAAGAGTAGGTGGTATCATTTATACTATTTAAAATATCATTCGTTTTAAACTGGCCCCTCACAATATTTCCGCCAACGGTAATAGTATTTCTGTTATTAATGAAGTAATCTATTCCCATCCTCCCAAAACTAAAATACCCTTTGTTTATTGGATTATTATTTTGTAAAGAATAGGCTATGCTGTTTGAAAAATAATCAGTTCGCTTAGTTTGTACTTCACTTATCGATTTACGAACGCCTAACATTCCGGCAGCAAAGAAATTTATTTTTTGCTGTTTAATATTTATATCGCCACCAAAGCCCGGCCTTCCACGGCTGTCAATACTTGCTCTAAGATTACCATTATATCCGGCTTTCCTGTTTTTCTTTAATACAATATTTAAAATTCCGGCACCGCCGCCGCTGGCATCAAATTTTGCACTTGGGTTTGTAATTAATTCTACAGTGGCAATGGCATCTGCAGGTATCTGATCCAGTGTAAGGGTAGTTGGCCTGCCATCTACAAATATTTGGGGTGCAGCATTACGCATAGTTACATTACCATCTATATCCACGCTTAGGCTGGGTACATTTTTCATAACATCTATCGCTGTACCACCAACGCTGGTAAGGTTTTTTTCTACATTAAAAATTTTGCGGTCAATACTCATAGTGAGCAAAGCTTTATTTGAAACCACTGTTACATTTTGTAATTGCTGTGCATCAATATCTAATTTTATATTTCCAAGGTCTTTATCCACTCCACTAAGCATACTGCTCATATCGCCATTTTTTGCACCAGCCATATTTATTTGAAAAGAAATTTTTCTGTCAATGGTTTTATAGCCAATAGCTGTAATCTTAAGCCTGTACTGTGCCATTACGGGGAGGTTCTCTAAACTGAATTCACCTTTTTTAGTTGTAAGCATACCAGTTACCACCACATCTTTTCTCTTTTTAGTAACTGTGTCTAATTTATTTTGAATAAGTTGTACTGAAGCGGCTTCAACCGGTTTATTAGTAGCAGAATCAATTAATTTGCCATAAAAATGGCCCACATTCATACTTTGGCCACCAGCCATTTGCCCCCTGCCACCGGGCATTTGTGCATTTATACTGGTTGCAAGAGAAAGAAAAACAACACTAAAACAAATTCTAAGAAAGTTCATATTAAAATTTTAAGGTTAAGTTCAGATTTAGACGACCTCCAATAAAAAAACAGTCGGTAAAAAAAGCTAAAAACCGAAATTGCCCCCAATTGTTCGGATAAGCAGGCCTTAAGAGGATGAGTGGCAATATTTAAGCAAGAAAAGGCAACAATTTTAATTATTGGTTAACCAGGTTAACAAAACCTGCAGTAAGCCGATGATAAAACCTAAAACACCCCCAATGATTTCAACAAATTTGAATTCCTTTTTCATAATGTCATTTAAAATTGATTCCAGTTTATCGGATGAAAATCCTTGTACTTTTTCCGTAACAATTTTTTCCAAATCCAGGTCTTTTTGCAAATTGCCCATGTAGGTTTTTAAAACTCCGGGAAAAATGGTTTGTAATTCAGTCATAAAAGCTGTTTTCATCTGATTAATGGTTTTATCACCAACAAACATGGATAACAAAGGAAAAGTATCGCTTAGTTTTGTGCGTAAAAAATTATCAATATGAATTTCTATTTGGGGTAAAATCTTATCTACATTTTCTTTTTGTGTTATCTTTTTTTCAATGTCCTCAAAAGATAATAGCTCATTACTAACCAGTTTGCCCAGTTTTTCGGCAAACTGCTGTTGTCGTTTAGGAAAAATACCATGAAATGTAATGCCTAATATTTTTTTGGGTTCTCTGGGATGAAAGAGCATTTTTATTGCAATCCAGTTGGTAAACCAGCCAATAAATGCAGAAATAACAGGAATCAGCAACAACCAAAAATTCATATTAATTAAATTTAGGCAGCAAAGAAACAGTAAATGTAAAGGGTGTCAAAATGTAATTTTGAAGGAGAAAGGTTTTTCTTTACTTTTGCCATCCATAAAATGGTAGTCGTAGCTCAGTTGGTTAGAGCATCAGATTGTGATTCTGAGGGTCGGGGGTTCGAGCCCCCTCGATTACCCAAACAAAAAGATTCCTGCATTAAAAGCAGGAATCTTTTTGTTTGGGTGACTGCCTTCAAAAAATTAACCATTCATCCCTTTTTTTTTCCACAAAGGGTCTTTAACAAAACATTATTTGAATATGTACGTTTACTGGTATAGAAAAACAATGGTTTTACGTTATTTTTACACATGCAAAAAATTGCAAGCTTTATGATGAGTAAAAAATTTATTCCGGTTATACTGGTACTTACCGGTGCAAGTCTTTTTCTGGCTTTTCAATCCCAGGGCAGAAACGAATCTGACGACAATCCAAAATCGAAGTACAGCAAAGTAATACGTAATGTGGGCATTCTTCTGGAAGAAGGCCATTACAGCCCCAAAAAGATTGACGATAATTTTTCACAGGAAGTATTAAAAAAATTTATTGGTGAGCTGGATGAAGACAAAAGTATTTTTTTGGAAAGCGATTTAGAATCATTTAAAAAATTTGACACTAAAATTGATGACGAAATACATGGCAGCGATTTACAATCTTTTTTTGCCATTAATGAAGTTTATATAAAAAGACGGGATGAAAATTTTTTATTGATCAATGATTTGTTGTCAAAACCATTTGATTTTACAAAAGAAGAGACAGTACAGTTAAACAGGGAGAAATCAGGTTTTCCTAAAACAGATGCTGAGCGGAAAGAAATATGGAGAAAATCGATTAAATATTACATTCTTTCAAAATTTGCAGAACTACAGGAAGAAGGAGAGAAAAATAAAGGGAAAAAAGATTTTATACAAAAAGCAGACAGTACACTGGAAAGAGAAGCAAGAGAGTACGTGAAAAAAAGAATGGAAAGATCTGCAACCACCAAAAAAACCCATGAAACAGTAGATCAAAATTTCAGCATTTTTGTAAATGCAATAGCTCAGAGCATGGATCCACATACCGATTATTTTCCACCGGTAGATAAACGTTCATTTGATGAAGGGATGAGTGGAAGATTTTATGGTATTGGGGCACAATTAAAAGACGATGATGGAAAAATTAAAATTGCCAGCCTTATTCCCGGAATGCCGGCCGAACGTACAGGAGGGATTAGTATAGATGACGAAATTATTAAAATAGGCCAGGGTGCTGCAGAGCCGGTTGATGTTACTGGTTACGCTGTTACCGATGCAGTTAAATTAATAAGGGGTGCCGAAAAAGGATCAGAGGTAAGATTAACTATTAAAAAAGCAGACGGTACAATAAAAGTAGTGTCTTTAGCAAGAGATGAAATAAAACTGGAAGATACTTTTGCGAAAAGTGCAGTAATAAATGGCGATTATAAAGTAGGATATATTTACTTACCCGAGTTTTACCAGGATTTTCAAAACCCTAATGGCGCAAGATGTGCTAATGATGTTGCCAAAGAAGTGGAAAAACTTAAAGCCGAAAATGTTGAAGGGATTATTATTGATTTAAGAGGTAATGGCGGCGGGTCGTTATCCGAGGTAGTTAAAATGGCCGGCCTGTTTATTGAAGAAGGGCCAATATGCCAGGTAAAAGGCCGGGATGAAAAAGCTTCTATTTTAAGAGACAGAGATAAAAATATTTTATATACAGGCCCGCTTGCTGTTATGGTAGATGAGTTTAGCGCATCAGCCTCAGAAATTTTTGCTGCGGCAATACAGGATTACAAACGTGGAATTATTATTGGCAGCACATCTACTTATGGTAAAGGAACAGTGCAACGTACTATCCCTTTAACTCCTGAAAGCGAAAATCCTTTATTTGCAAATAAAAATACAGAGGACCTGGGTGCCCTGAAATTAACATTGCAAAAATTTTATCGCATTAATGGCGGTGCCACTCAATTAAAAGGGGTAACCCCCGATGTTGTATTGGCCGACA
>JAYSTT010000269.1:0-8790 GCA_043719495.1 Ferruginibacter sp.
TAACTGTAGTTATAATCATAATCATCATTTAAATCCCTCCACCTGCGGTCACGTATTTGCATTCTTATTCTGGCATCATCTGCTGTAGTTTCATTTTGCCTTACTTCGTCGTTCTTCCTGTTATCATCACGGCGTTCGTCCACTACTCTTACCGGGCTGTAATAAACATCATCAGGTGTTTGGCCGCTTTTGTAAGCGGTACTGCAACTGCTAAAAGCTGCTGCTGATAAGGCAATAAGTAAAATTTTAGCGTTCATGGCGTTTAGTTTTAAAATTTAAAATTGAAGTTACTACTTTTGTGCCAGTTTTAAAAGCACTTTATAGTTAAATTATATCAAATCATTTGCCATAAGACACTTAGGTTTAACGATTTGATGTTAAAGATGTGCTAAATGGTTTTGAAAGTAAATATTTTTAGCAAGCTAAGTGTAAAGCCAAACATCCTTGTGTCATTGCAAATCCCGAGAAAGGTTTGTGTGCTGCCTCGGGACTCGCTTGTACAAAAAAACAATGCTGAGCTTTTATTTAAGCGCAAAAAATAAAAAATGAGCAAAGCTCCCCAATGGTATGCGGTACAAGAGAGCGATGCAACGATGATGCTATGAAAAACAAATGCTGGAAACAAAATTTTTAATAAAACACAATCAGTCCTCCGCCAGCTGGCGGATATAAGGGTATGGCAAAAGAACTTACAACAAGAGCAGCAGATTATTCGCAATGGTACAACGACCTGGTAATAAAAGGAGGACTTGCCGACCACTCGGCAGTACGTGGCTGCATGGTTATTAAACCATACGGTTATGCATTATGGGAAAACATGCAAAAGGAACTGGACAGGATGTTTAAAGAAACCGGACATGAAAATGCTTACTTCCCATTATTTGTACCCAAGAGTTTATTTGAAGCAGAAGAAAAAAATGCAGAAGGTTTTGCAAAGGAATGTGCCATTGTTACACATTACCGTTTAAAAACAGATCCGGATAACAAAGGCAAACTAATGGTTGATCCGGAGGCAAAGCTGGAAGAAGAATTAATCATTCGTCCTACAAGCGAAGCCATCATTTGGAATACTTATAAAGGATGGATACAATCTTATCGGGATTTGCCATTGCTAATTAATCAATGGGCAAACGTAGTGCGTTGGGAAATGCGTACCCGTTTATTTTTACGCACTGCCGAGTTTTTATGGCAAGAGGGCCATACCGCACACGCCACAAAAGAAGAAGCTTTGGAAGAAACAAAAAAGATGCTGGATGTGTATGCAACTTTTGCCGAAGAATTTATGGCGGTGCCGGTTATTAAAGGTATAAAAACTGCCAACGAACGTTTTGCAGGTGCCGAAGATACTTACTGTATTGAGGCTTTAATGCAGGATGGTAAAGCATTGCAGGCGGGTACATCGCATTTTTTAGGACAAAATTTTGCAAAAGCATTTGATGTAAAATTTAGTGATAAAAATAATACTTTAGATTATGTGTGGGCAACATCATGGGGTGCATCTACCAGGTTAATTGGTGCATTAATTATGGCGCATAGCGATGATCAGGGATTGATAATGCCGCCAAAAATTGCGCCTATTCAAGTGGTAATTGTTCCTGTTTACAAAGGCGAAGAAAGTAAACCGGTTATTGATAGCAAGGCCAACGAAATTGTAAAGCAATTAAAAGCATTGGGTGTTTCGGTTAAGTACGATAATAACGATAATAACCGCCCCGGTTGGAAATTTGCTGAGTATGAATTAAAAGGTATTCCTGTAAGAATTGCTATGGGCTTACGAGATATTGAAAATAATGTGGTGGAAGTGGCAAGGCGTGATACCAAAGAAAAAAGCAGCATTAGCATTGACGGATTGGCACCTGCCATAGAAGAATTGCTGGTTGAAATACAGCAAAATATTTACAACCGGGCTTTGGCTTTTAGAGCAGAAAGAATTACCAACGCTGATAACTGGGAGGAGTTTGTAAAACTGCTGGATGAAAAAGGTGGTTTTATATCAGCACATTGGGATGGTACCGGAGAAACTGAAGATAAAATTAAAGAACAAACAAAAGCTACTATTCGTTGTATTCCTTTAAATAATAAACTGGAAGATGGAGTATGTATATTAACCGGTAAACCCAGTACTCAAAGAGTTTTGTTTGCCAGAGCATATTAAGGCATCAGTAATTAAAAATTTGAAAAAGACTGTTTGAATTTAATGTCATTCTATTTTTTAAATATCATAAGCTGGCTGGAAGAACATCAGCTACCGTGCATAATTAAAAGTGTAACGCATTTTGATTGCCCTGGTTGTGGTATACAAAGGAGTTTTGTATTATTACTGAAGGGAGACTGGACGGACAGTTTTAAAATGTACCCAGCATTACTGCCAATTATTTTACTTTTTGGTTTTTTAATTTTACATTTAATAAAAAATATTAAAGAAGGGGCATTAATCTTAAAATTTTCCTACATTTTTTGTGCCTTTTTTATTATGGTAAGTTATATTTACAAAATTATAAACCTTTAAACCAGCTAACTTATGAGCGACCAGAACCGGGATTATTCAAACAACCCCAATTATGGTGCTGGCCAGTTACCCAATGCAACTGCCACACTGGTTTTAGGCATTTTATCCATTGTAGTTTGTTTTATCTGTGGTATTGTAGCTTTGGTTATATCTAACAAGGATATTGCTATGTATAAAAATAATCCTGAACTATACTCTGCCGCATCTTACAATAACATTAAAGCAGGCCGCATTTGTGCAATTATTGGACTTGCATTGCAGGTAGTGGGATTGATTGTTTACATTTTATTTATAGTCTTTTTTATATCTCAGGCTGGCAACTGGAGAAATCTGTAATTAAAAATCTTTAATAATTAAAACTAGTATTATGAACGAACAACAAAACCAAGTTACACCCAATTACAACCAACCCGCTAATTTACCCAATGCAACAGCATCTCTTGTGTTAGGCATCATTTCAATTCTTGGTGGGCTTTGTTATGGAGTGGTAGGACTTATTTGCGGTATTATCGGACTAGTACTGGCTAATAAAGATCGTAAATTATACAACTCCTCCCCAGGTTTGTATTCTGCACAAAGTTTAAGTACTTCCAATTCAGGAAGAGTTTGCTCTATTATAGGCCTTGTTCTTGGCGGCCTGTGGGTGCTATTCTATATTTTTGCCATACTTTTCTTTGGCACAATGTCTAGGGAAGTCATGCGTAATGCCAGATAAATTATAAAAAATTTAAAGAGGAGGTGCTGATTTGGCACCTTCCTTTTTTTATTCCCTTGTAGCCAGGTAATTATAATCTTCTAAAAGCTTATCTAAAAATTGGTCGGGATACATATCGGTTTGAATTTTTAAAACATCTTTCACCTTCATGGCAACCCGGTTACACATTTCGTAATTGCCACTTTTTCTGGCCTGTGTAGTTACTCCTTTAATGGTATTGATATCCCTGTCACTAAGCCGCATTACGTCGGAGAAGGTAACTTTATAATCTGCCATGTTTACCTCCATAAAAATAGTGTCATCAATTGTAAGCTTTGTTTTTGTATTAACTACTACAGTTCCGGCAACTAAATCGCCAAGGCGCTGGTTTTTTTTTGTAACAGCAATAAATATAATACAGGTTATGCCTCCAATTACCAGTACCATCAATCCTGCAATTATACTTCCAGGGTTTCTCCAAAATATAATTAAAATAATTGCACCCCATTCATAAAAACGTGTAAAAGCCCTTAACAAATACTGCCCCAGGGTTGGTTCACCGCCATCTAAACTAACTACTTTAATTTTCAGTATTTTCTTTCCTATGGTTTGTCCGTTAAAAAGTAATTCGGTTAAAAGGCTGTATAAAAGCATGGGCAAAACAATCATAATTAAAGCAAATCCAATTTCTCCGTCTCCAGCCCTTAGCCCGTTTACAAATAAAGAAACCATTATTTTGTAATAAATATAAATCAGGGTGAAATCAATCAAATACGCCAGTAACCGTTTATGAAATTCGGACTGCTCAAATTCAATATCTATATTAAAAGGAGTGGCTATTTGAATGATGGACATAAGTTTTTCAAATATCGGAATAAAATAACAGAGTTTTCGGAACTGCAATTTTTTTATTTAAACAAAAAGTAAGAATTTCAGTTATTGTAATAAAATCATAATTTTAGTGCATGAGGGAGGCCATGTTTATTAAAAAGAATGCGGATAAATGGAAGGAATACCAGCATTCACCCACCGATAACCCAGATGAAACAGCCGAACGTTTTATTACACTTATTGATGATCTTTCTTATGCCAAAACCTTTTACCCAAGAAGTAAAGTTACCCGGTGGATTAATGGTATAGCAGCAGGTATTTATCAAAGCATTTATAAAAATAAAAAAGAGAAATATACAAGGATATTTACTTTTTGGAAATTTGAACTGCCACTCTTATTTAAAAAATACCACCGTATTTTATTATTTACGTTTTTGCTGGAAGTTTTTTTTGTTTGTATTGGGGTTTGGGGTTCGGCTACCAATGAAGAATTTATGCGTAATGCATTACCACCCGGATATGTTGATATGACTGAGGAAAATATTGCCAAGGGAGATCCATTTGGTGTATATAAAGATGATAACCTGTTTACAACATTTGTATTTATTGCTATGAATAATACATTTGTAGCATTGCTTATGGTAATTGGTGGTGTGGGTTTTGGAATTTGGACACTTATTTCTGTTTGGCAAAACGATATTATGCTTGGCGCATTTCAATACATGTTTTTCAAGCATAATTTAGGCTGGCAATCTGTTTTAGTTATCTGGATACATGGTACACTTGAAATTCTTTCATTTATAATTGCTGCAACTGCTGGTTTTATAATTACCCAATCTCTAATTTTTCCGGGTACATTCACCCGTATGCAAAGCTTTACACGAGGGATAAAGGATGCATTAAAAATTATGATTGTATTAATTCCGCTTTTTATCCTGGCTTCCTTTTTAGAAACTTACGTTACTCATTTAATGAGCCAGTCCTTTGATAAAGAAAAAAACTTTGGTATGCCCATTTGGGCAAGTGTGCTGATACTAGCTGGCTCATTAAGTTTTTTAATATGGTATTTTGTTATTCTTCCCATCCGTTTACATAAAAAAGGTTATTATATTCAGCCCGATGGAATCATTAACAGGCTGAAGCAGGACAATGCATAAATTTATTTTCATATCATTTTTTGCAATACTGTTTTTTACTAATGCTACGGCACAAAAAAAATATGTATACGAGGATTCTTCAATTACCCAATCGGATAAGGTAAAGTATGATTCAACAATAACAGAAAATTATTCAGCAACTGACGGTAATGCAAAGGATACAATATACGTTGACACTACTTTGTATTTTAACCGCCTTTCCATTTCTCCTGATTCAGTTGCAGCCTGGAAAAATTTAAAAGACTTTTTGTATATAAAAAAATTAGACAGTCTTTTAAAAGCACAGCAACATAAGGATAAAATAAAAGAGAAAGTGGAGGAAACTGAACCTTCTGGCCCGGGTTTTTTAAGCAGGATATTATCTTCGGAAGCACTTCAGTTTTTTTTCTGGACATTAGCCATACTCTTTGTACTTTTCATTTTATATAAACTCTTTTTAACTGAAGGCGTTTTTAGAAAAAACACAAAATCTGCAAAATCAAATACACCTGAAGCCGGGGAAGAAGTAATAAACAGTGAAAGCGATTTTGAGATTTTAATAAGGCAGGCAGTACAAAGTGGCAATTACAGATTGGCGGTGCGTTATCAATATTTGCAAACCCTGCACCTGCTTGCCGGTAAAAACTTAATTGAGCTGGCAGCTGATAAAACCAATCATCAGTATGTACGTGAAATTAAAAATCAAAATTACCAAACCGATTTTGCAGCCCTTACTTTAAACTATGAGTATGTTTGGTATGGAGAATTTGCCATAGAAGAAAATATTTATAAAAAAATGGAACAGGGCTTTTTACAATTTAACAACAAACTATAAATTGCAAAAAACTAATTTATATATTATTTTTATTTTGTTACTCAGTGTTTTGCTGGGTGCCTGTGGTAAAAATCCGGAGAGTAAAATACCATCATTTACTGAAACGTTCTCTAAATTTGATAAAAAACCTTTTGGAGGATATATAGCTTACCGGCAAATAGAAAATATATTCAGCAACAATGCCATTTACAGTAAAATAAAACCTTTTGATAAAACCTGGAGCGAAATTTCTGATACATCTTCACTTTATGTTTGCTTTACACCAAATTTGTTTCTAAATAATGAGGAAGTGACAGCCATGATGAATTATGTACATGCTGGCAACAGTCTTTTTATAGCAGCCAATTATGTAGATCAGGCTTTATTGAAAGAAATTGGATGTAGTGAAATGAATTGGCCAATACCATATATCGCCGAATTTGATTCCATGCGTAACACCAATACCAAATTCAGTGATAGTGCTTTTAACTATTTTTACCAGCCTTTTCAAAATTATTTTATTTATACCGATTCTGTTTTTACAAAAGTGCTGGGCGTAAATGAAAATAACAAACCCAACCATATTGTATTTTTTCATGGAAAAGGGAAACTTTTTTTGCATTGTGATCCCAAAGCATTCAGTAATTACTTTTTATTAAAAAATGATAATTACAGATACCTGCAAAATGCTTTTTCATATACCGGTAACTTGCCGCAACATTTATATTGGGATGATTATTACAGAAAAATAGCTGGCCGCAGGAAAAACACTGAAAGCACTTCTTCATTAAGCCAGATTTTAAAACATCCGGCATTAGCTGCAGCCTTTTGGTTAAGTTTAGTATTGTTACTATTATATATCTTTTTTGGTGGCAAACGGCGGCAGCGAATAATAGAAAAAATAAAAACCAATGAAAATACTACAGTAACTTTTACTGAAACTATTGGCCGTTTATACCTGCAAAAAAAAGACAATAAAAATATTGCAGAAAAAATGAGCACTTATTTCAATGAACACGTTCGGAATAATTATTTTTTAAACACCCATGCAGTTAACGATGATTTTATTACCACACTGAGCAGAAAAAGCGGTGTAGAAAGGCATAAAGTGGAATCTTTATACAGGGCAATTCATCATGCACATAATAATGGCGATGTAGATGACTATCAATTATTATCTTTAAACGAACAAATACAAAATTTTTATAAAAAGAATTAATTATGGAAGAAAATATTTTTCAGCAACGAATTGACCTTAGCGCACTTAATAAAGCTGTACATGATATACGAAATGAAATTGGACGTGTAATTGTTGGGCAGCATAAAATGGTTGATCTGCTTATGATAGGATTACTCTGCGACGGCCATATACTGATTGAAGGTGTGCCTGGTGTTGCAAAAACGTTAACGGCAAAATTAATTGCAAAAATTATTGATGTTGATTTTTCACGTCTCCAGTTTACACCGGATTTAATGCCCAGTGATGTAGTGGGTACATCAGTGTTTAATCCAAAAGAGGGCGATTTTCGTTTTAAATCGGGCCCTATTTTTAGTAACATTGTTTTAATAGATGAAATAAACAGGGCTCCTGCAAAAACACAGGCCGCTTTGTTTGAAGTAATGGAAGAACGCCAGGTTACTGTTGATGGATACACTCACATTATGGGCATACCATTCATTGTTCTGGCAACTCAAAACCCAATAGAGCAGGAGGGCACTTACCGTTTGCCCGAAGCACAGTTAGATCGTTTTCTTTTTAAAATAGATGTAAAGTATCCTACACTTGAAGAAGAAATAAATATTTTAATTAATCAGCAGGGTAAAACACAAAACCAGATGCTGCAGGATATAAGAAAAATTTTATCCCCCATAGACATTCAGCATTTTCGTACTCAGATACAATCAGTGATAACAGAGCCAAAATTAATAGAATTTATTGCACGTATTGTAAATGAAACCAGAAACAATCCTGCATTGTACCTGGGGGCATCGCCTAGGGCATCGCTGGCTATTTTAAAATCGGCAAAGGCCAATGCAGCAATTAAAGGCAGGGATTTTGTAACACCAGAGGATATTGTAGAAATGGCACCGCATGTATTGCGGCACCGTATTATCCTTACTCCCGAAAAAGAAATGGAAGGCATAACTGCCGATGATTTAATTGATAATATTTTAAAGGCTATTGAAGTGCCGAGGTAAAATCCCCCCCGCCCCCTGAAGGGGAACTATGGAGGTGATTAAAACGGAAATTATGTGGTTAATAATTTATGTAAATGAAAATATTAAACGAATAAAGAAGCTGCCATCTTCCAGTTCCCTCTCTTTTGGAGAGGGGTTGGGGTGAGGTCTTTATTGAACCGGGCTTCAATAATTCTATTTGGCTTCATTGGCACAGTTTACACTGAGGAACGAAGTGCACACTTCAACAATATTTCTTTATTGAGCATTATTGAATTTTTTATGAATCCTGTTAAAAAATATATCGGTAACTTATTTCTTACCACAAGGTTATATCTTGCTGTTGGTATCTGTATTATTTTTTTTGTATTTTCTTTTTTCTATAAACCCCTGCTGCAAGTTCCAAAAATACTTTTAGCCGTTACGGTTGCATTAATTGTAATTGATTACCTGTTTTTATTTGTATTTAGTAAAAGCCCCTTGGCTAAACGTTTAATGGCCGACCGCTTAAGCAATGGCGACGAGAATAAAGTTGAACTACAGGTAATTAACCGAATGCCATTTACGGTAACTATGGAAATTATTGATGAGCTACCCGTACAATTTCAAAAACGTGACTGGAAGTTGA
>JAYSTT010000270.1:0-21801 GCA_043719495.1 Ferruginibacter sp.
TTAAAATCTTCATGCTTTTCCATGCCCGCTGTTATAACTGAGGCCACAAAACTAAATCAATTCTTTTGTAAGATTCAAAGCAATATTTAATTGTTCCTCCATACCAGTATTTGTATTATCTATCTCAACAGCATCCGCTGCTTTACGTAAGGGGCTTACGTCTCTGTTGGAATCAATATAGTCCCGCATTTCAAGATTACTTTTAACCTCTTCAATGGTAATATTGGGGTTTTTTTCAAACATTTCTTTAAATCTGCGTTCCACCCTAACAGCTATATCCGCTGTCATAAATATTTTTAGTTCTGCATTGGGAAAAACAGTGGTTCCAATATCCCTTCCATCCATAACAATCCCTTTTTTCTCCCCCATCTTTTGCTGTTGTGCCACGGCAAAATCCCTCACTTCTTTAATCGTTGCTACTTCGCTAACTTTTTCAGCAATTACCAAATCCCTGATAACATACTCTACGTTTTCGCTATTTAAAATAATTTCTGTTTGCTGAGATTTTTCATTGAATTCAAACTCAATGCTAACATTTTTCAGGGCTTCAAGCACCTCTTTACTATCTGTCCAGTCAATATGATTTCTTAAAAAATATAAGGTTATGGCCCGGTACATGGCCCCGCTGTCGATATAAACATAGCCCAGTTCTTTCGCCAGTTGCTTGGCCAAAGTACTTTTTCCGCAGGATGACCAGCCATCAATGGTAATAATTATTTTTTTATTCATTTCCCCACAAAAATGCTTTAAAAATCTGCCATTTCAAAATGTAGTTGAATAAAAAAAATCCCCCGCTTTAGTGGCGAAGGATTTCTAATAATAATAACATATTACTTTATACTTCAGACTCTTTTTCTTTTTTAGTCTCCTCTTCTTTTAAAGTAAATTTTATTTTTTCAGTTTCTTTATCCAAATTAGCAATTAAAACATCGCCGTTTTTTACATTCATATTTAAAATCTCCTCCGCTAAAGGATCTTCCAGGTATTTTTGAATTGCCCTGTGTAAAGGCCTTGCACCAAATTGTGAGTCGTACCCCTTATCTGCAATAAAATCTTTTGCCTCAGGGGATAGTTCCATTGAAAATCCCAAGCTGGTTAAACGTTTCATTACACCTTTCATTAAAATATCGATAATCTCAAAAATATTTTCTTTGCTTAATGAATTAAATACCACTACATCATCAATCCGGTTTAAAAACTCGGGGCTGAAAGTACGTTTCAATGCTTTTTCAATTACGGCTTTATTGTTTTCGTCTGCATTATCCATACGGGTGGCAGTAGCAAAGCCCACCCCATCGCCAAAATCTTTAAGCTGCCTTGCTCCAATATTTGATGTCATGATGATCATCGTATTTTTAAAATCTACTTTACGCCCCATGCCATCAGTTAATTGCCCCTCATCTAATACCTGCAATAAAATATTGTAAATATCCGGATGTGCTTTTTCTATTTCATCTAAAAGAATTACACAATAGGGTTTACGCCTTACTTTTTCTGTAAGTTGCCCTCCCTCTTCGTAACCTACATAACCCGGAGGTGCGCCAATTAAACGGCTTACAGTAAATTTCTCCATGTATTCACTCATGTCAATTCTAATTAAAGAATCTTCACTATCAAACATGTACCTGGCTAAGGATCTGGCCAACTCGGTTTTTCCCACACCGGTGGGGCCAAGGAAAATAAATGTACCAATTGGTTTTTTGGGATCCTTCAATCCTACCCTGTTACGCTGAATGGCTTTTACCACTTTGGAAATAGCCTCCTGCTGACCAACAACAGCCCCTTGCAAATCATCGGCCATACGGCGCAATTTTTCTGTTTCGGCCTGTACCATACGTTTTACCGGAATACCTGTCATCATGTGTACTACTTCGGCTATATCTTCTTCCTCAATGGGAAAACGTTTGTGTTTACTTTCTTCTTCCCAGTTATTTTTTGCCGCTTCTAATTCTTCCTGCAATCTTTTTTCTGTATCCCTTAATGATGCCGCTTCTTCAAAACGCTGGCTTTTTACTACTTTATTTTTCTCCAGTTTAATATCTTCTATTTTCTTTTCAAGTTCAATTATTTCAACGGGAACATTAATGTTTTTTATGTGTTTCCTGGCTCCCACTTCATCCAATACATCAATGGCCTTATCAGGCAATAAGCGGTCGGTCATATACCTGTCGCTTAATTTTACACATGCCTCAATAGCTTCCTGGCTGTAGGTTACATTATGATAATCCTCGTACTTACTTTTAATGTTATTTAAAATTTCAATGGTTTCTTCAACCGAAGGTTGCTCCACCAAAACTTTTTGAAAACGGCGGTCTAATGCACCATCTTTTTCAATATGCATTCGGTATTCATCAAGTGTAGATGCCCCAATACATTGCAACTCTCCCCTGGCCAAAGCAGGTTTAAAAATATTACTGGCATCTAAAGAACCACTGGCACCACCGGCACCAACAATGGTATGAATTTCATCTATAAATAAAATTACATCCCGGTTTTTTTCCAGTTCATTCATTATGGCTTTCATTCTTTCTTCAAACTGGCCACGGTATTTTGTGCCGGCAACCAATGCTGCTAAATCTAAACTTACCACTCTTTTATCAAACAAAACCCTTGATACTTTACGCTGTACAATGCGCAATGCCAAACCCTCTACAATTGCTGTTTTACCCACTCCCGGCTCTCCAATTAAAATGGGGTTATTTTTTTTTCGTCGGGATAATATTTGTGAAACCCTTTCAATTTCAATTTCTCTGCCTACAATTGGATCAAGAGAACCGCCTTCAGCTAATCGGGTAATATCTCTACCAAAATTATCTAATACCGGGGTTTTTGTTTTGGGTTGATTTGCAGCTCCGCCCCTTTGTCCTTTTTGCTGTTGACCATATTGTTTTTTTTCTTCATCAAAATCATCATCCCCTTCATCATTAAACTCCGCCGTGGGAGGGGTGCTGGTTACAAAACCCAGTTCATTCTTAAATACATCATAGTCCACATCAAACTGATTCAATATTTGGGTGGCAATATTTTCTTTATTTTTTAAGATAGATAGCATGAGGTGCTCACTTTCCACCAATGCACTTTTTTGTGCTTTAGCCTCCAGTACTGTAATGCGTATTACTTTTTCGGCCTGCTTGGTTAATGGAAGTGAATTGATGTTGGCAATATTTTTACCGGTTTTATCTTTTACAGCCATCTCAATTTCTTTGCGTAATTCAAATAAATCGATATTCAGGGATTTTAAAGTTTTTATAGCCGTGTTTTCGCCATCGCGGATTAACCCCAAAACCAAATGCTCGGTTCCAATAAAATCGTTTCCCAACCTTAGTGCTTCCTCCCGACTGTAAGAAATAATTTCTTTTACCTGTGCTGAAAAATTGTTATCCATTTGCTGATAAGTTTAGCTTATACAATAATAACGCATATTTTGAAGATTAAGTTTGCCGCAAAGCGGAAATGTTAATATGTTAAAAAGTTAAAGTTAAGACCCGAATTCTTTTTTATTCTTTCTCTTTAATTTACTTAACGAAATAAAATCATTTAAATTTTCCTTTACTTTACAAAAAAAATACACTGCAATCTCCAAGATCTAAAAATGAATGTCAAAATAGATACCAAAGAAAAATTTACTGTTATTACACCCCGGGAAACCGATTTTGCTGCTAATATGACAGGCGAATTGAGTAATTTGTTGCTTCCTTACCTGCAAAGAGACATTCCGCATGTTATTTTAAATTTGGAGTTAGTAAAGCAGATAGATGAGAGTATGGGAACATATCTGGCACAGGTTCAACAAAAATTTTATGAAAACAATTGCTCCTTTGTAATTTGTAATTTAGATAAAGCAGTAGAAAAATTACTGGATGATAAAGAATTGCTGGAACTAATGAATGTAACGCCAACTGAAAGCGAAGCATGGGATATTGTACAAATGGAAGAAATTGAAAGGGAGTTTTTGGATGAGGAGTAGTTAAGAGGCTTAGAAGTTTAGGGGTTTAGGGTTTAGATAAATAACTTTTAAATACTTTACCTAAAAATAAAATAATCATTATGCAACATTAATATATAAAAGCCTGTCTTAAATTTTTAACTCCAAAAGAAAACTAAAACACTTGTTAGCACTAACCATATTAGGTAATAACTCTGCAATTCCTGCATTTGACAGAAACCCTACCGCCCAAATTTTACAAACCAGCGACGAAAGTTATTTAATTGATTGCGGCGAAGGCACACAAATGCAAATGACTAAATACAAAATACGCCGCAGCAAAATAACAAGGGTATTTATTTCGCACTTACATGGTGATCATTATTATGGCTTAATTGGTTTATTAACCAGTATGAGTTTACTTGGCCGTACGCAGGACCTGCACCTGCATGCCCCGGCAGCATTAGAAAAAATTTTAAACCTGCAATTAAATGTTGGCGATACTCATCTTACTTATAAACTGCATTTTCATCCTTTAAAATTGGCAGGAATAATTGTAGATGATAAAAAAATAACTGTAGAATGTTTTAATGTACAACACCTCATAGAATGCTGGGGGTTTTTATTCAGAGAGAAAAAAAATCCGAGAAAGATAAATGTTGAAAGGGCTGTTATTTATGAAATTCCGGCAGCTTTTTATGAAAAGTTACAAAAAGGGCATGATTATGTAAATAAAAAAGGAACAATTGTGCCTAATGAAGAAATAACTATAGCTGCAACAAAACCTAAAAGCTACGCCTTTTGCGCCGATACAATTTATGATGAAACCTTAGCAGTAAAAATTAAAGAAGTAGATCTTTTATACCATGAAGCTACTTATTTAAAAGATTCTACTGAAAAGGCTGCCGGCCGCTACCATAGCACCACTCAGCAGGCTGCCAGTATTGCAAAAATGGGAAATGTAAAAAAATTACTGATTGGTCATTTTTCTTCCAGATATGAAAAGCTGGATGCTTTTTTGCCGGAAGCTTGTGAAATTTTTGAAAATACAGAACTGGCCCTGGAAGGAGTTTGTTATAAAATTTAATTATTCTTCTATCCTTATTACATTATTATACCCATCTGCCATTATCCAGTTATAAAATTCGGCAAACCATTTTCGCCATGCAGCCTCATTATGTTTTCCAATGCCGTCTTTTACAGAATAAATCATAGCATTTGAATTAGTCCCCAATTTTTCTGCAATCTCATTCATATCAGTTATATAATCTTTTCCTTCCTTTTCTCCGATGTAAAAGAAAAATTTGCTGCTTAGTTTTTTTGTAACAGAATCTGTTAATTCTCTTATTCCCCGAGCGGTCCAAAATGCAGGAGAAAAAATACCTGCTTTACCAAAAACGTCAGCATATTTTAACGCAGCATAATAAGATATTAATCCACCCATTGAAGATCCGGCAATAATGGTATTTTCTTTTGAAGGCAATGTTCTATAATTTTTGTCAATAAATGGTTTGAGTGTTTGAGTTAAAAAACTAAGGTATTCATTTCCCTGCGGTAAAAATATTTTTGATTGTGCCGAATCCTTCCAAATAAATTCATAAGGGTTGTACTCATTCATTCTTGTTGAAGCACTGTTATCAATACCAACAACAATGCAGGCGGGTTTCCCTATTGCAATTAGAGAGTCCAGGCATTCATCCACTCCCCACTCTTCTCCAAAAGCAGTGGCTAATTCGTCAAACAAATTTTGTCCGTCATGCATATAAAGTACAGGATATTGTTTGCGTCCATTTTTATATCCGGTGGGTAAGTAAATCCAGATTCGGCGGGTTGTATTTAGCTGTGGAATAAAAAATGCAGTGTCTAATATATTTACATTAGAACTTGTTGTATGTTTTTTAGTTCCTGCAAAATCATCCTTCCAGCCTGCAATAGTACATTGTAATACTGTATCTGAAGATAATTGTACTGCTTTATTCTCTACATCAATGCCAGTATTAGTTGATTCCACTTTTTGCCAACTGCCCCTGGTAAATTTAAACTGATAAGTATTAGCCGGAAGGTTTTTTATTTCTACAACCAATTTATTATTTTCTTTTAATAAACGATATTGATTATTCCCCGGATCCCAGTTATTAAAACTACCTGCTACAAAAATGCCCTCGTCCTGGTGAGCAGAGGGCATTACAGTAATTTCTAATCTTAAAGTAAACTGTGCAAAAGAATTAAATGAAATGCATAGCAATAGAAAAGAAATATAAATTTTACTGTGCATCTTAATAAATTAAGCAAGCTTTTTATTTTTTCAGGTATGCTCTTATCTTTTGATGAACCCCTTCACTTAAAGGTACTACCGGTAAACGTACTACATTTTCAATAATACCCAATTCATATAAAAATGCTTTTACCCCCGCAGGATTATTTTCGGCAAACAACAAATCACAACCTTCTAAACATTTGTAGTGTAAAGGTCTTGCACTGGCAAAATCGCCTTTTAAACTGTGGCGTATCATCTGGCTAAAATCTTTTGGAAAACAATTTGCTGCAACACTTATTACTCCATCCATACCACAGGCAATTAAAGGCATTGCAACATGATCATCGCCACTAACCACCAAAAAATCATCAGGCCTGTCGCGTAAGATATGCATACACTGTACCGTGTTACCACTGGCTTCTTTCATGCCTTCAATATTTTTTTCTTTTGCCAAACGTAAAGTTGTTTCGGCAGTCATATTACTTCCGGTTCGGCCTGGCACATTATATAAAATGATTGGTTTTGGCGATGCTGCCGCTAATGCCTTATAATGCTGATAAATTCCTTCCTGCGATGGTTTGTTGTAAAAAGGACTGGCACTTAAAACAGCTGTTGCCTTATCTAAAGGATAACTGGTTAAATGCTCTATTACTTCTTTGGTGTTGTTACCCCCTATTCCAACAACCACAGGCACTCGTCCATTTACTTTTTGGTAGGTATAATTTATAATGTCTGATTTTTCTTGTTTGGTTAGTGTGGGTGTTTCGCCTGTAGTACCCAGCGTTATTAAATATTCCACTCCATTATTTATATCAAAATCAATCAGCGTACCCAATGCCTCAAAATCAACATCAGTATTAGTCTTAAAAGGAGTAATTAATGCCACCCCGGTACCCTGCAATTTGGTTTTTAAACTCATTTATTAAAATATTTAGGTAAAGTTATTATTATGCATTGATATGGTAAAAGAAAAATCCCCCGGCTTAGCGGGGGATTTTAAACTCAAATACTTTAAAGCATTTAATTTTTATTGTTAAAAGCTAATTCAGTTGCTTCCTTTATTATTTTTGAATGTATAAAATAGTTTCTGTTTAGGCTGTATATAAATAAGCAGGTACCATTTTTAATTTTATTGATAATTGGTTTGTGCAATTTTTCCGGTACAGCCGGGCAACCCTGGCTACGACCAATATATCCCTGCATCCTTACATAATCTTCACTTACATAATCGGCACCATGCATAACTATGGCACGACTGTCAGCTTTGTCATTAATTCCTTTCTCTAAGCCCTGCAAATGTAATGAATAGCCATTTTTCCCAATATATGTTTCTGCAGTTTCATAAAATCCCAGGCTGCTTTTATTGCTTTCCGGATTATTGGAAAACTGGCTTGCATATTCTTTCCCCGAATTCATTCCATGGGCAACATAGGTATTAAACAGAACTTTATAGTTATCCAAATCAATAATAAATAATCTTTTTTTATTGGAAGGCTGGCTAAAATCTATAATGGAAAGAATTTTGCTGTTAGATATTTTTCCACCCTTTACAAGATAATCAAACCCTTGCATTGCATATTGAAAAGCCTGTTGAGATAATCCACAAAGATTAAGCCGTAGGCTGTCGTAAACACTAGCTAAAATATTGGAAGGTTCTAAATGATTACTGTTTTCAGTTGTTCTGGTGGGCATTGAAAATACCAATTTATTATTCGGGTATTTTGTGACCCCTACAGGTTTATTTTTAGCAAATACAAAGGGAATATGCAGTATAAAAATAAATACTGAAGAAAAGAAAAGATAGAATTTTTTAAAGCTGTATTTTTTCATACTTAATCTGATATTGGTTTTAAACTCTTCTGATTTTTACCAATTGCAAATTTACGGTATCAATTGTTGCCTGTTTGTTAAAAAAGCTTAAAGTGCTATTGTAAAATGAAAAGAGTTTTGATGGTTGAAATAATCAAATACTCAGGAGTTTATGTTAATTGATCTAACACATAACTCTGTTGTTGAATAAATATATATACTAATTTATATCAGTATTTATATTTTTTTATAAAAAAAATGCATCAAAATGTCTACTATATTTTTAATCGTTCTATGTACTAAAAATCATTGTTCGCCTTTAAAATAATTCAATACTCTTGTACGGAATTGGTATTCATATTTAGACTGGGCCAGGTTAATCCTTGTTCTATCCAGGTTATTTTTACTGATAAGATATTCAGCTGAATTAATTACACCGGTATTAAACCTTACTTCCGCCGCCCTAAATGATTCTTCAAAATCTTTTACCTGTTCATTTAATATTTTAAGCCGGTCAAAAGAAGCTGTCATATTTAAATAAGCCTGCTCAATATTTTGCCTGAGCTGCAGTTTTGCATTAGCTGATTCCAGTTGCGTATTTGTAAAATTAATTTTAGCAAGCCTGACCCTGTTTTTTGCCTGAAAGCTATTAAACAAAGGTATCTGCATATTAATACCTGCAAAAGAACCCAGATTATTATTTAATTGTTTGGTATAGCCGGTTTTAAATGAAGAAAAATTTTGCTGCTGCTTTAAAACAGCATTACGGTTACCATTAATAATAACATAACTGCCCGTTGCATTTTCTGTAACAGTTGTTGGTTCCAGCGTCTCGGCCAGGCTTGAATAACTGCTGCCCAGGTTTCCGTTTAATCCTATTGTTGGAAAGAAACCAGCCTTTGAAACCCTGATTGCTTTTTCATTACTTTTTATTTTAAAATCGTTGGCTTTTATTAAAGCAAAATTTTGTAAAGAGGTTTGATAAACTTCTGCAGAACTGTTTTCATATTTACTTGCCGGAATTTCCACCTCTGTTTTTTCCAATTGTAATTCGCTGTTATATTCTAAACTCATCAGTTGGCACAAACTTAATTTTGATTGCTGCAGCGCATTCATGGCATTAACCAAAGTAATTTCTTCATTGGCTAATTGCCCTTTAAGATCTGTGTTAAGGTAACTGGCCGCTGCTCCTTCTTTTACTAATATCCCCATCCTTTCCACTTGTTTTTTGGTAACCTCAGCCTGTGCTTTACTTGCAGCTAAAACATCTTCATTACTTAACACCTGCAGGTAAGCCAATATTACATTCAGCGTAAGATTATCTTTTGACTGCTGCAGATCCATTTTAGCAGCTTCTGCAGTAAAGCTGTTTTGTTTAATAATATTTTGCAATCGCATACCATTAAACAAAACAATGCCGCTGCTGAGCCCAACACTTGAAGAAGATAGTTGCTGATTGATATAGCTATTGGTTAGTGGGTCCACATTTCTTCCCTGGTTAAATCCATATCCAAAACTTCCATTTAAATCGGGAAGCAGGTTTGCCTTAGACTGCTTTAAGTTTACACCTGCAGCATCAGCCTGCAGGCCTGCCTGCTTTACCAGTATATTATTGGTTATTGCGGTTTCAATACATTGCTTCAGCGACATTTTTTTTCCCTGTGACATCACTTTTACAGAAAAAAATAAAAGGGCAATTACTAAAAAACTAATTCTCATGTTGTATCGTTTTATCATTTATATTTTACTCAAAATTTCTAAGCGTCATTCAAGGGGTATCAGGGTTTTCCATCCTTCCATCAAGCAGGTTAATAATTCTAGAGCCAAAAGCTGCATTTTTTTCAGAATGGGTAACCTGTATTATTGTAACCCCTTCTTTATTAAGTTCGGCAAACAGGTTCATAATTTCTTCTCCCTGTTTTGAGTTGAGATTACCTGTTGGCTCATCAGCCAGTAATAATTTAGGCTTTGCAATTAATGCCCGGGCAATACCAACTAACTGCTGTTGGCCTCCCGAAAGTTGTGCCGGAAATAAATCTTTCTTACCAACTATATTAAACCGATCAAGTATATCAGCTACCATTGCTTTTCTTTCGGAAGATTTCAGGTCTTGGTAAATCAATGGTGTCTCTATATTTTCATACACTGTCAACTCATCTATTAAATGATATTGCTGAAAAACAAAACCAATATATTGTTTGTATAATTGTGCCCGTTGTTTTTCCTTAAGCTTATGCACGCTTTCGTGCAGAAAATCGTATTCGCCTTCATCAAAACCATCAAGCATACCAATCACATTCAGTAAAGTGGATTTACCCGAACCCGATGGCCCCATGATGGAAATGAATTCTCCTTCCTTTACTTCAAGGTTAATATCTTTCAATAAAAAAGTTCTGTTGCCGCCAACGGAAACCCATTTAAAAATTTTCTTCAGATTTAATAACATAGTTTTTATTTTATTCCGTTCTTAATGATTTTACAGGGTTTTCCAAAGCTGTTTTTATAGTTTGTAATCCAATCAGTAATAAAGTAACCGCACCTAAAGCAACCACTGCAAGTACAAATGGCATTGAAGAAACAGTGATATGTGATGCATAATTATTCAGCCATTTGTTCATAATCCAATAGGCAATTGGACAGGCCACTAATGCTGCCATAATAATTACTAAAGCAAAGTCTTTTACGAAAAGCATCATTATATTGGGCACTGATGCTCCCAGTACTTTTCTTATACCGATTTCCTTTACCTTTTTGTGTATGCTCAACGAAACCAAACCTAGTATTCCGAGCAAAACAATAATGAGAGATAACATTGCAGCTGCATATGCTGCTTTCTTTAACTGTAGTTCGGTAGCATACAACTTTCTTAGTGTGTCATCCATAAAACTATACTCAAATGAACTGCCGGGCATAAGTGAACCCCATTTTTTTTGAATAGCTTCAATACTTGCATTTACATTACCAGGCTTTAATTTAAACGAAAGGTACCTGTGTACAACAGCCGTTGTTACATTAAAGAATATGATTGGCTGAACACCCTGCTGCATACTACCGAAATGGAAATCAGCGGTAACCCCTTTTACCACAAATACTGTTGGGTCACCGGGAATTCGAAGTTGTTGCCCTATTGCATCCGATACATCTTTATAACCCAAAGCTGCTGCTGCTTTTTCATTCAATATCACTTTGCCTGAATCCAATTTACGGCTATCAAAAAATTCCCCATGGTTTAATTTAATCTGGTAAGTATTGAGATAATTTTCATCTGTTACCAATGCCTGCATAGCTACAGCCTGTGTAGAATCCGAACCAGCTTTATAAACCGGTGGCTGCCCTCCATTATTTCCATTGGGTATTTCATAGGAAAGGGTAACACTGCTTATCTGTGGCATAGCCGCAAATTCATTTCTTATCGTCTCCATTTTTCTTACTCCGGCCGGGCTCCAATCCCTGGGTACTTGTGAAGCAACAATGTATTCTTTATTATATCCAAGGCTTTGGCCAAAAAAATGCGATACCTGTTTTGTAACAATAGCTGCCGAAATCAATACCAGCAAAGCAATGGCAAACTGAAAACCCACCAATGATTTTCTTAACAAAATATTTTCCTTTACTGTTTTCATTTTCCCTTTTAAAGAATTTACAGTATTAACAGATGACAAAACAAAAGCGGGGTACAATCCTGCCAACAAACCCAAAACCAATACCAATACAATTGGTATTAACATAAAGTACAAAGGAAAACTATTAAGCGTTGGGATATTTTTGCCAACAATAACACTGAAAGCAGATGCAGCTAATGAATATACTAACAATGCCAACACAGTGGCCATTAAAACTAATATAAATGATTCCGTAAGAAATTGAAAAATCACTTGTGACTTTAAACCGCCCAATACTTTGCGTAAACCTATTTCTTTCATCCGCTGGCCACTACTACTAATTGCTATATTTATAAAATTTACAACTGCCATTAGTAAAATGAATAAACCAACAAATGAAAGTATATAGATCATACGCTTAATGATTCCGTTTCCCTGTTGCAGGTAATAATCTGTTATAGGTACAGCCTCTATTTGTATATTCTCTTTAATCCCATCTGGTGCATTATTATGTATTAATTTTTTGATTGCAATGTCCAAACTTGCCAAACTTGCTCCTGGCTTCAGTTCAATATAGGATGGCACATAAATATTCGTCCACAAATTAAAATCCATTCTTCCAAAAAAAGTATACGTATTGGTAGGAATAAAGAATGTATTTAGGTTTGCTGTATTTAAGTGTGTTACAGAATTATCAGGAATTTCTTTAAGTACACCTGTTATGGCAAAATCCCTGTTGGCACCAGTAAAACTCTGGATATTTATTGTTTCACCCACTACATCTGTTTTACCAAAGTACTTTTTAGCAATATCCCCTGTAATAACTACAGAAAACGGTTCTGTTAAAGCTGTTGCAGCATTGCCATGCAAAAGTTCAAAACCATACATCGAAAGCAAAGTGCTGTCGCCAAGTTGTATATTTTCACGAAGATGCTTATCCCCTTTTGAAACAACTGAAGTGATACCATCCCAGCGATAATAATTTGCCACTAAACCGGGATATTCTTCTCTCAGCCTTTTTGCAAGAGGTCCAAGGGTGGTAATGTCATTACCCATATTAGGGTCCTTCCAAACAGATTTTAAAAAGTATTGACTATTTGCATTTTTGAGTTGTTGGTTTACCTGTAACTCACCCCAAACATAAGCACCAATAAGTAATGCGAAAGTGATACCTGCAAATAAGCCAACCACATTTACCATAGCGTAAAATGGATGTTTCCTTATATTGCGCCAACCGATTTTGAAATAATTTTTTAACAAAGTATATTTTATTATGTTTCTAAACTTTTTCTGGGTTAGTTTTAAATTGTTTTCTATTTATGAAAACTTAGTAATACCATACTAATTAAAAATCTATCAATCGTTAAAACAAATTTTTTAATTATTCCCTATTCTTTTTCAAACAAAACAATTTTTTTTTCATCTCCTTTATTAATTTGTAGTTTTCCCTTAGTTGCATTGTTGCTATTGTCGCTGTAATTCCAATTGTATTCACCGGGTAAAAGTTTGGCTGCGTACACAAAAAAATGCTTGTCTTTTTCCATGGTAAAAGTATATTTGGCTTTAGATTTATTACTACCATTTTCTCCATTGATGGTTAGCGTTCCACTGTTACCGCACATATTGCATTTAAAAGTTACAACGCCTTTTTCATTATCATCTTTTTCTGCTCCTATTACCTGGTCTTCCTTATCCTCAAAAGAGGAGAAAGTACTTGCATTTGTGCTTACACTTTTTTGCATACCATTAGTTGTTGCAGAAGTAGTTGTTGCATTTGAAGATGCATCTGTGCAAGGTTTGTTATTGGTATTACAAAATGCGATTGTTTGTAGCTCATCCGCGGTATACACAACAGAATCTTTTACCCTGGCAAGATATATTTTGCCATTATCCATTTTATAAATACTACCCGTAACTACATCTCCATTTTTAAGGGTAAGTTTATCTGCTTTTGTTTGTGCCAATAAAGTTATTGGCAATGCTCCTAAGAGGAGAAACAGGTATTTTTTCATAATTGTACTATTTATTTTATTCGGTTCTTAAAGATTTAACAGGGTTTACAATAGCTGCTTTTATTGCCTGGAAACTGACAGTTAAAATTGAAACAGTCGCTATTAATACCAGAGCAAATAAAAATATCCATATACTTATTTCTATCCGTAATGGATATTCCTGTAACCATTTGTGCGACACCCACCAGGCGGCAGGAACAGCAATTAAAGAAGCAATTAAAACGAGTGCTAAAAAACCAGTTGATAATTTTCTGACAATATCTGTAACACTGGCACCCAACACTTTTCTTATTCCTACTTCTTTTGTTCTTTTTTGTGCTGCTAATGAAGCAAGGCCAAATAAACCAATGCAGGAAATAAAAATGGTTAAAACAGCTGCAAAAGAAATAATCTGCTTCCATTTTTGTTCACTTTCATATTTTGCCTCATTAATATCTTTTTTAAACTCATACTGGAATGGCTGCAGTGGTAATGCTGCTCTGAATGTTTTCTGAATATATTGTAGCGTTGATGCAGTATTTGCAGGATTTATTTTTACCCACAGCTGTCCATACTTACCGCTTCTTGCATCCATTGTAAAAAGCTGCGGTTTAATGGTTTCTTTCAGTGAGCTGAAATAATAATCTTTTACCACGCCTACTACTGTGTAAACACGGCCCGAATCCCAGAAGAAATCAATTTTTTTTCCTACTGGTTCTTTCCAGCCTGCTGTTTTTACAAATGTTTCATTTACTATTGCAGAAGTGGCAGAGTCAAATGAATTTTCGCCCGAAAAATTATGACCCTGCACTAAACTTAGTTGAAGTGTGGGAAGAAATTCTTTATCAATAGTTTCATAAGCCAGGTTTATTTCTTTGCCATCAATTTTTGCTGACGTAGCCCGGGAACCACCATTTCTGGCAGCTACACTTAGCACGCCAGGATTCTTTTGTAATTCGTTAGCTATACGATTAACTTTTTTTGCATCAATTCGCCCGGTTTTTATTATCACAAGATTATCGTCATTGTACCCTAAGTTGTAATGCGTAAGAAAATTAAATTGTGAATAAATGATAAAGGTGCCAATGATTAAAAATGTAGCCAGCGAAAATTGCAGCACTACCAACCCTTTGGCTAAATAATTTTTGCCTGCATAAATGGTTCTGCCATACAAAGTGTCTACGGGATTAAATTTTGATAGTATCATTGCAGGGTAAAATCCAGCCAGTAATCCAGACACAACAAATAGCCCAACATAAAGAAAAATTAATTTAACATCAAATAAATAGGAAAAAGACAATGCTTTGTTTGAAACTTCATTAAAGAAAGGCAATACAAGCAACACGAGCAGTAATGCCAATACAAAACCAAAAAAACTCAATAAAAATGATTCTCCAAGAAATTGAATAATGAGTTGTTTTCTTTCGCTACCTGCTACTTTTCTAATACCAATTTCTTTTGCCCGGTTTAGCGAGCGGGCAATGGAAAGATTAATAAAATTGATACAAGCAATGATCAGCAAAAACAAAGCAATTCCTGAAAGTATATAACCATAAATCGGGTTACTGGCATTGTAAAGTCCGTTATCAGGCACATATTCAGTATCTAAATGCATACCAAGCAAGGGTTGTAACTCATAGCTTATCTTATCTTTAAGTCCGTATTCTTCTGCTGCTTTTTTTGCTTCATCTTTTGAACTGGCTTCATAAACCTGAGAGAATTTTTTTTCTACTGCTTTTATATCAGCTCCGGGCTGCAATGAAATAAATGTATTTTGGAAAAAATTCAGCCACATATTATCGGGATTATCCCTTAGCTGAAGTTTCATGGAGAAAAGTAATTTTACTTTTACGGAAGAATTCTCCGGACTGTTTTTTGCAACGCCACTTACAATAAATTGCTCGAACCCATTGCCTGGGTCAATCTCTAATATTTTACCAACTGCAGGGCCATTACCAAAATATTTTTTTGCAATATCTTCATTGATAACAACAGAATGTATGTCGCTGAGCACTGTGGCAGGATTTCCTTCTTTTAATTTGAAAGAAAAAAACGAGAAGAAATTTTCGTCAGCAAAGTGCCCTTCCTCATCAAAAACATCAATCCCTTTTTTTACATTAAAATTGCTTTGCTGTATTCTTACAAAGTCTTTGGCTTCAGGAATATTTTCTTTAAATGCAGGGCCCGGCCTATTACCCGTACTTCCCATTTTTGAAACAGTACCTTCTGGCGATGTCATTTTACTTACAACATGGTAAATATTAGAAGCGTTTGCATGAAACCTGTCGAAGCTGACTTCATCTTTTGTGTACAGTATGATAAGCATACAAGAAGCAAGGCCAATGGCCAATCCTGTAATATTTATAAAAGTGTAAACCTTATTTTTCCAAAGGTTACGCCAAGCTGTTTTAAAATAATTCTTTATCATAAAAATTTTTTTATTCTGTCCGCAAACTTTTAACCGGGTTCTGCATAGCAGCCCTTACCGTGTTAATACTAATGGTAAGCAACGCAATTACTAAAGCAACTACCGCTACCAAAGCAAACATCCACCACTGTATCTGTATCCGGTATGGAAATTCCTGTAACCATTTGTTCATGGCAAACCATGCAATCGGAGTTGCAATCAGTACCGCAATAAATACCAGCATTAAAAATTCTTTTGAAATAAGAATGGAGATATTCTGCACACTGGCACCCAACACTTTTCTTACACCAATTTCTTTTACCCGCTGCTGAATAATTAATAAAACCATTGCCAGTAAACCCATACAGGAAAGTAGTATTGCAATAGCTGCTGCAATACTGAATAAGATGGACATCAATCTTTCCTGTGCATACCAGTTGCTTATATTTTCCTCAACAAAAGAACCCCTAAAGTCACGGCCCGGTTCCAGCAAAGCCATTTCACTTTTTATAGCATCCATACTTGCCACCGCATTTTGCGAAGCCACTTTTATAAAACAATAATTTAACCCTGCCTTTTTATCCATCACCAGCGTTAAAGGTTGCATCTCTTCATGCATGGAATACAGATGAAAATCAGGAAATATTCCAATTACATTCCACATGGGTGCCGAACTGTCAACCAATATTTTTTGCCCAACCAAATTCTTTTCATTAAACTGCTTTGCAACGTCTTCAGATAAAATAACATTATACAGGGTATCGGCACCAAATGATTTATCAAATTCTCTTCCTTCAATTGGTTTTATACCGAATGTTTTCAGGTAGTCGTAATCTATAGAGGCAATATTTGTAGTGATCTTTTTATCTTTATAATCGAACCCGCTGGTACTTTTAGAACTGCTTTTATCTTTTCCCATTCCAATATTAATACTACTGCCTGTTACAGAAAGTATATTTGGATTGGAGGCAAGCCTGGTTCTTATTTTTTCAATGGTCTCTCTTCCCTTTTCTGCTTTATACAAGGGTACACTGATGATGTATTCTTTATTAATCCCTAAATCGGCCTGTTGTAAATGTTTAAACTGTGTATAAATTATGTAGGTACAACTGATCATAACGCAGGCAATTACAAACTGCATAACAATGAGTGCATTTCTTAAAATACTTTTACGCTTTAAACTTACTTTTCCTTTAAGTGTTTCCACCACTTTAAACTTTGCCATTACCCAGGAAGGATAACCACCCGCAATCAACGAAACAAATAATAACAACCCCACAGCCAGTAATAAAAAGCCGGGTTGCCACATCATTGTAGAAAGTGGCATATTCAACTTTGCATATTGATTAATAATGTAAATAACAATATTTACCAATCCAAGAGAAAGGATAAAAGCGATAAGGCATACCAAAAAACTTTCGCTCCATAACTGTGCAAATAATTTTCCCTTAGCTGCACCCAAACATTTTCTTACACCAATTTCTTTGCTTCGGGTAAATGCATTAGCCAGGTTAATATTTATAAAATTAAAACAGGCAATAAGAATGATTAAAAGCCCTACAGCAAGTACGGTGTATAGCTGCCCTAAACTTGTAGCACCTCTTTGTATTCTGGGTGAAAAATGAAGATCTTTAAAAGGAAGCAAACGGGTAGCAAATATATCACCTCTTTTATCCGGCTTTGCCCCTTCTTTTTGTAAACTGCTGTACCATTCTGCCAGATATTTTTTGTTGATTTCTTTTAATTGCATTTCTGCCTGTTGCTGAGTAGCACCCTCTTTCAGTTGAATATAAACCGGGTGATTTTGATTGTTCCAGTTATTTTTATCGGTAGCATAGTTACTGCTGTTTTCAATTCTGGCTAATGCATCAAATTTTATACTCGAATTTAAAGGAAAGTTTTCCAGCACTGCAGAAACGGTCATATCCTGTAGCCCATTACCTGCCGATGCTTTTATAGTTTTACCGATTGGATCTTCGGCACCAAATATTTTTTTTGCAGTAAACTCTGTTATTACAATATCGGTTAAGTTTTTTAACGGATTAGCTTTATTTCCTTTTATTACCGGAAAGGTAAACATCGAAAGAAAATCTTCATCTACCAGCATTACCGGAACTTCCAGTTCCTTATCATTATAAAATGCATTACTGCCTCCATATAAAAAACGGCTTGTTTTATCTATAGCCTGTGCTTCTGATTTAAAAATTGTAGCAGCGGGGAAACCAAACACATCAGAAATCTCTTCTCCGTTTTGTTTATTAAACACTTCGTAAGCCTGGTAGAGTTTAGTTTTATTTTTATGAAATGTATCAAAACTAAGCTGGCTGTATACCATTAACAGAATAGCTATTCCGATAGTAAACCCAATTACCAATCCGGCTATATTAATACCAGTATAAAATTTATTTCGGAATAAATTACGCCAGGCTATTTTAAAATAATTTTTTATCATTGCTATATAAATTGAATGCATTTTATAATTGCAGCTACTACCACATTTAGAATAGATAACATTACGTCACCTACTCTGCTTTTAATACTTTTACAGGGTTTATTCGCCCGGCCCTTATTGCCTGTGACAATACCGTAATTAATCCTGCGGCTACAACAAGACTAAATCCAATTGCTGCATTTACAGGCCCGGTATCTACATCACTACCCATGCTACTTTTTAAAATATTTCCACAGAATATTCCTGCAGGGATACCAACAATACCAGCAGCAAAAATCATTATGCCAAAACTTTTTGTAACAACCCATATTAATTTTATTTTCCCTGCTCCCAATACTTTTCTTATGCCAAGTTCTTTTGTACGTATTTCAACAGCATAATTGGCAATACCCAAAATACCCATAGCGGCAATCAGCATTACAAGCAAAGTAAAAAAGCCAAAAAAACCAGATGCTTCATTCGCACCATCATTCAAATATTTATTCCTGAGGTTGTATACAGATGCTGTTTTTAGTGGGTAGTAATTTTTCCATATTTTCTGGCATGCATTTATAGCTGCAGTTTCCTGGCCTGGTTTAACTTTAATAGTTAATGCTGTAATTTCTTTTGGCAGATAACGAAAAACCAATGGTATTGGCAGGCCTGCAAACTGGTTTGGCATTATCCCAATAACCTGTATATTAGAATTATCAAGTAACATATTTTTACCAACAATACCTGTTGCACTTGATGAAAATAATTTTGCAGCAGCTTCATTCAGTAATATAAACTGTTCAGTATTTTTTGCCATATCGTTGGGGAAATTACTGCCAGCTATCAAACTGATCCTTTCAGCAGTAATAGTATTAGGGCTGATACTTACATATTTCAGCTTCTGAATTTTATCATTTGCCTTTATGGTACAACCTCCAAGTTTATATGCCTCATAATACCAATTGGTTGCCTGCACGTCATTTACAGTTGCAAGTGCTGCAATCTCGGTTTGTATATTTTCATAAGGTTCTCCTTTTAAATCCAGCGTGATTACATTGGCGGGTATCATAGAAGTAATAGTAGCATTATGTTTTTTCTCATAATCCGTCAGTATCACAAAGAAAATCATTAACATAATTGCAACTGAAAACTGCATAATAATTAACGCCTTGTATAAACCTATGTTACGAAACAATTTTACATTCTTCATTTTTTGCAACACTTTTACAGGTTGCAGTCCTGATAAAATTAATGCTGGAAAGATACCTGCAATTACACCCGTTATTAAAGCATAACCAATTAAAGTAACTACTAAAGAGAAATCAAAATTTAAATCAAAACGTATAACCGGAATTTCTGTCACCAGCATTCCCGCCAATGGCACAGTGCACAATAAGGCAATGAGTGAAATAACAACCGCCTCAGTTAAAAACTGTTTTATAATTTGCCATCTTACAGCACCCATTGTTTTACGTACGCCAATTTCCCTTGCACGTGACAATGCTCGTGCTAAAGACAGGCTGATATAATTAAAAGCAGATAAAATAGTTAGTGAAAAAATGAGAAATAGCAGGAATTTAACACCAGTATAACTTATTCCTGCATTTTCATTATTCTGAATAGTTCTGTCCCAGGGTGTGATGTCTTCAAGAGACTGCAATTCAAATGAAAGGCTGGTTTCGCCAATTTTTCTGCTGTAAATATTAAGAGCGGCATTAAGCTTCTGTATATTTTTTTCTGCATTTACTTTTACATATACCGCGGTATGCTTATAATCGTCCGGGTTGTGAGAAAGGTTTTCAATAATCGATTTTTTTTCAAGTGATTCAGCCGCACCTAATGAACAAAGCACTTCAACAGGCAGGTGGGTTTGCAATTGCGGATTTTTTATAATGCCTGTAATGCTGTATGTTCCGATATTGCCAAATTTAAGTATTTGCCCAACTACATCTGTTTTACCGAATATTTTTTTAGCCGTTGCCTCGGTTATAAAAATTGCAGAAGGATCATTGACAAGACTGGCTGCATTACCGGATAGAAGCTTAAAGCCAAATACACTAAAAAAAGATGGTTCTGTAAAATTGATAAGAACTGGGATATCGCCTTTTTCTGTTTGCACATTATAATTGCCTCCAAAGCGTACTTGCACTGTTTGTTCAACTACGGCTTCATTCTGTAATGAATGCGCTAAAGGCTGTGGTACCGTTGCCCATAAAGACTGATTATTACCTGCAGTTTGCTTTGTGAGTATCCTTACAATCCTGCCCCGGTCGGGATGAAAATGATCTGCATCATAATTAGCTTTAAGTCTTGATAAAATAAGCACACCCACAGCCATCCCTAATGCGAGGCTAAAAATGTTTAAAAAAGAAAAAAATTTCTTTTTCCAGAGTATGCGTAACGCTATTTTAAAATAATTTCTTATCATTACGATATTTTTATTCTGTTCGTAAACTTTTAACCGGATTAGCCAAAGCTGCTTTTATTGCCTGCACACTCACTGTAGCCAGTGCAATCAAAAGAGCCACTATACCAGCAATGGCAAATATCCACCAGCTGATATTTACACGGTATGCAAAATCCTCCAGCCACTTGTTAGTAGCCCACCAGGCAATGGGTGATGCAATTATCAATGCAATAAAAACAAGCTTTAAAAAATCTTTTGAAACAATCATTGTAATATTTGCAATAGAAGCTCCCAATACTTTGCGAATACCAATTTCCTTAACTCTTTGCTGCACGGATAATGTAGTTAAAGCAAATAAACCCAATGCAGAAATTAAAATGGCAATGAATGCAGACGAACTGATGATCTTTTTCCATTGTGCATCTTCTTCATACCGTTGCATCAGCCAGTCATCCATATTTGAATATTCCAATGTAGCAAAAGGAAGAATTGATTTGTATGATTTGGTAATAGCTTCAGCAGCGGCTTTTTCTTTTCCGGGAACATATTTTACATAGGTGTTCAGCAGGTCACCCTGTGTATCCAAAGAAAAGAAGATGGGTTCTATCTTTTCTTTAAAGTTGGCTGAATGGTAATTTTTCACCACACCAACAATGTTTAATTCCATATCCTGCCAGCCAATAGTTTGGCCGATCGGGCTATTGCTTTTATCCATAAATGTTTCCACAAAAGCTTCATTTACCATACAGTTGGAAATGGTATCTGCAACATTGGCATAACTCAAATATCTACCCTTAGCCAGGGGAATTTGTAATACCTGCAAATAATTGTCGTCAATGTTTTCATAATAAGTGTAGTCGGTTTGCTTGCCCTTGATTTTAAAAGCCGTTTTATTCCAGTTGCCGCTTTTTGTACCAATGGATTGTATAGCAGGATTTTTAGCCAGCTCATTTTTAAATTGCTGCAATGCCAATGGCT